>JAJZCP010000067.1 GCA_021846065.1 Acidobacteriota bacterium | reverse complement strand
ACGTGTCAGGAATGAGTTTATCCACACGGTAGTCGCCGGAGGAGTTCGACATAACGGAGACGGAGACGTTCTTGCTGATGTCGGTAACGGTGATCTTCGCGCCCGGAATCACCGCTCCAGTGGTATCCGTAACGGTCCCGTAGACCGACCCATAGACAGCCTGAGCGCTGGCTTGTGGAGGCCTGACAGCAAACCCCAGCAGCAAGAGCACGGCGAGCGCCCATACAAAAATGCCGCGATGGTCCATGTCTCGCGAGCTGTCTGGGGAAAGTGTCAGGGATTTCAGGGAATTCGGCCGAGCCGAGAGATGCCGCATCATATTGCCTCCAAATCAGCTGCCGCTCGAAACAACCGCCGGGCGTTCAATGCGCCTGCAGAAGGTGGCGAGTGGGCGTCCTTCTGCTCTTTTGTTTTTCGTCATCACGGGCAGATGGCCGAAAAGCGCGCATGGCGCGGCCGAGGCCCGTTGTTATGCCTTCGGATGCAGTTCTATAAGCGGAAGAGGCCGGGCGGAATGTTGTTCACGGTCACGTAACACGTGTATAACGGCCTGAAGGCGCAGGTTTCCAATGTTGAGCCCTTCCGCAATTTCAGAAAAGCCGGCGTTTGCATCGGAGGATTCGCGATGGCAGCTCGTCCAGCGCATCGTCCACAGCTCCGGCTTTCGCTCGACCGCCCGGCTCCGGGATTTTCTTCTCTACGTGACGGAATGTGCGATCCGGAACGCTCCGGAGGATGCGACGGAGCAGCAGGTCGGCATCAACGTTTTTGGACGCGCACCGGGATACAACTGCAGTGAAGACAGCATCGTGCGAACGAATGCCCGGCTTCTGCGCCAGAAGCTGTCGGAGTATTTTGCGCAAGAGGGCAGCGCGGAAGAGCTGATTGTCGAAATCCCCAAGGGACATTACCTGCCGATCTTCCGGCCCGCGCATGGAGCCGCGACAGAAATCGGCAACGAGTCCACCGGTGTTGCCGCCGCTGCACCCATCCGGGCAATTGCGGCGCCCCCGCCACCTCGGACGGATTGGCGTTTGCTGGGGCTTGGAGCGATCGTGCTGGCGACGCTCATCGTCGCAGCCTTCTTCCTGGGACGCAGGAGCTTAACACGCGGCGCCACGGCGGCCGCTCCAGTTCCCAAAGCAAATCAAGCCCTGGAAGCCCTGTGGGCACCGTTTTTCACCGGTGATACACCCCTCATCATCTACAGCAATGCTGTGTTTGTCGGAAATTCGAAGCAGGGTTTGCGCTACGCAGCGGCCGGCGAGCAAACCACACCAGACCGGGTGGACACCTACACGGGCATTGGCGAGGCCGCGGCGGTCTATGACCTGACGCAGCTCTTTGACGCACATCATGCTCAATTCATCTTGAAGCGCAGTCTGCTAGTCACCTGGGACGAAGCGCGGATGAAGAATCTGGTGTTCATCGGCTCGCGCGCCGAGAACCCTTCCCTGCGCGTGCTGCCGGATACCTCTGACTTCGCGCTGGCAACGATCAAGGATCAATCGGTGATCGTCAACCGCAACCCGCATCCCGGAGAACCCGACGCATTCTCGCGGCCGGAGCATCCGCTGACGCGGGATTACGCAATCGTCGCGCTGCTGCCCGGCGTTGAGCCTGGGAAATGGATTTTGACCTGCAGCGGACTGACGACGTTCGGGACGCAGGCTGCGGTGGAGTTCGTCAGTCAGCCGCAATCGGTGCAGCAGTTATTCCAGGCTGCGAAGTTCCCGCATCACACTGTCCGCCCATTTGAAGCAGTCCTGGAGACCACCATCGCCGGCGGCGTCCCGCTGCAAACGCATCTGGTTGCCCTCCATACGCACTAGGGGATCTCTGCGCCCACCTAACGTACCGGCTGCAATTGCAACTGGCTGGCCGCGTGGATCTTTGAAGCTGCATCCATCTCCTGATCCGCGCGAGCAGTATCCCCCATGGCGCGGTAGGCCTGGCTGAGCAGCGTGTGGGTCATGTAATTGCCGGGATCCATCTTCTCGGCGTGCTGCAGATACATGGCGGCCGTTTTTGGGTCCTTCCGCCGTAGCAGCACCTTACCCATCAGGATGAACGGCCCGGTGCTGGCCGTGGTGAGAGAAAGCGCGCGAGTCAGCGATTCCTGCGCCTGCTGATACTGCCCCAGGCGGAGATACACATCCCCGAGGCGATCGTAAGTGTCCGGATAGGCGGGGTTGATCATGCGTTCCGCGTTGAAGGCCGCCAGCGCGCCGTTGGGATCGGACTTGAAGAGGTCCACCTCTCCAATGACGAAGTTCGCCAATGGCAGATTCGGCGCCAGCGTGAGCGCATGCTGGGCATCGAGTTTCGCCAGTTCCGGCAGATTGGCCTGCATCAGCATCTGTGCCAGCAGCAGGTAGGCCGCGCCGGTGTCCGGGCCCACGCCATACTGCAGAGCAAATGTTTTGCGGGCGGCGTCGTACTGCCGGGCGTTCAGATAGCACAGACCGAGAACGTGATTCGCGTCCGCATCCGCATTCGGCATCCAATGCCGCACGCGCTCAAGATACGGGATGGCATCCGCCGGCCGCCCCAGGCGATACAGCGTCAGTCCGTGCATCTGCACAGACTCCATGTCACTGGGATCCTGCTTCTCTGCGTCGGTAAACGCCTGCAGCGCATCCAGCAGCTTGCCACTGCGGTAATACGCAAGGCCCAGCGTACGGGCTGCGCCTTTCGCCGGAGGATTGGCCGCAGCCAAGGGCTGCAGGATGGCAATCGCCGCCTGCGTATCGCCGCGAGCGAGTTTCTGCTGCTCCTCGGCGACGGTTCCCGATGGTTGCGCAGCGCTGTCCGTGGGCTGCGGCGCAGACGGTGTCTTTGACTGTGCCCATCCGCCGGCAGCACCGCAGAGAATGAAAGCGAAAAGGAAGAAACGGCGCATCACGACTCAGCATACCGCGAGCCATGGCGGGAAATTTTGCGTGATAGCATGGCCGCATGCGGGAGGGCGGGAAACTTTGCGGTACGCTGCTTCTGCTGGTCTTCTGCAGCATGGCGTGCGCCATCGCACAGCGTACAGCCACCGCTGCGCCTTCCAGTCATCGTACCCGTCAGCCCTATCCGCCAAACGATGCGCATCCCGGGCCAGCATGGTTTGTGGATGTAGCGCCAGAAGCCGGCCTGAAGATGCTGAACGTGAACGGCGGCGTCGACT
The DNA here is from genome assembly GCA_021846065.1 of Acidobacteriota bacterium. The sequence goes on along the minus strand of JAJZCP010000067.1, from coordinate 4,333 downwards.
CAAAAAAATACATTATTGAGACGACCGGCAGCGGGGTTGCGGTATTCGATTACGATCGCGATGGCTGGCCCGACATCTTTGTCGTGAACGGTCAGAAGCTGGGCGAAGACACCGATACACCGGGCGCTCCCACGTCGCATCTCTACCACAACAATCACGACGGCACGTTTACCGATGTGACGAAGCAGGCGGGGCTCACAGGCTCTGGCTGGGGCCAGGGCGTGTGCGTAGGCGATTACGACAACGATGGATACGACGATTTGTACGTGACCTATTACGGCAAGAACCGCCTGTATCACAACGAGCGCAACGGCACATTTAAGGATGTTTCCCAGCAAAGCGGCGTGGCGGGCAATGGGAAGGATTGGGGCACAGGCTGCGCCTTCGTCGACTATGACCGCGACGGCAAGCTGGACCTGATCGTTGCGAATTATGTGAAGTTTGACCTGGCCACCATTCCGAAGCCGGGCGAGGGTGTGATGTGTATCTGGAAAGGCACGCCGGTTATGTGCGGGCCACGCGGGCTGCCGCATTCGCCGAACATTCTGTATCACAACCTGGGGAATGGAAAATTTGCGGACGTGAGCCAGAGCTCCGGCATTCTCAAAACGGATGGCCACTATTGCTTCAGCATATCCACGCTGGACTACAACAATGACGGCTGGCCGGACATCTACATTGCGTGCGACAGCACCCCCAGCATTCTCTATCGCAATAACAAGGACGGGACCTTTACAGATGTGGCCGCAGACGCCGGCGTGGCGTACAACGAGGACGGCCGCGAACAGGCAGGGATGGGCTCAACCATTGGCGACTACACCGGCGATGGTCTGGAAGACATCTTCAAGACAAACTTCTCCGACGATACGAGTTCCCTTTACAAGAACAATGGCGATGGCACCTTCACGCCATCGATCGACGCCGCAGGTCTCGGCTTCAATACGCAGTATCTGGGCTGGGGCACAATGTTCGCTGACTTTGACAATGACGGACGGCCGGACATTCTGATCGTGAATGGTCACGTCTACCCGGAAGTGGATACGGCGCATCTCGGATCGACCTACGAAGAGCCGCGCTTGTTCTACTGGAATGCGGGCAACGGCACCTTCAAAGATTTCAGCAAGCAGTGTGGCCCCGGCTGTACCACGCCCGCATCCAGCCGCGGGCTGGCGGTTGCAGACTTCTGGAACGATGGGCGCGTCTCCGCCGTCGTGAACAACATGAGCAGCCACCCCATGCTGCTAGTGAATCAGGCCGCGAACAAAAATCACTGGCTCGGCGTCATCACGCGCGGTACAAAGTCCAACCGGGATGGCATTGGCGCGCAGGTCACCGTTGCTGCCTGCGGCCGGCGGTGGATGCAGGAAGTGCGCAGCGGTTCCAGCTATCTATCGAACAATGACATGCGGCTGCATTTCGGGCTGGGAAACTGCAACCACATTGACAGCGTCGCCGTGCGCTGGCCCAGCGGATTGAGCGAGACGTTCCGCTATCCTGCGGCGCAGTCCAGCGCCGACCGTTTTCTTACCGTGGTCGAGGGGTCCGGTGCGCCGAAGTAGCGGCGGCTACATATTTGACGCACATCAGTTGTCATATTTCCAGTGATAGGTGTTGTCCCACCACAATTGAGTCCAGAAGTGGAACTCCTGATGGCGGCGGATTTTAAGTACTGGAAGACGATAACTTATTTGGATTGTGAGAGTCGCTCCGGGCTTAATTAGATGGCCATTCGCAAGTACATTGTGGTCGCACGGAATGGATGCGCGGTGCTTATACTTTAATTGTGGAGCAAAATGCTCATACGTAGTGGTGGTCTTAAGCGGCAGTCCGCGTGGCGATCCTGGGTTTAGCATCTCAAATCCAGCCGTGCATGTTGCGGACAGGTCTAGCAGTGGTACATAGCCTTCGTTTGTCACGGAAAATGACGCATTGTATGGATTGGAGAAGTCGGATGCGTAGTCTTCATTTATCGCAAGCCACGGGTATAGAACCAATAAACCCACCGCTACGCCGATGAGTCCAAACAGGGACAACGCCCCTTTAACCAGTTTTTTCCATAGCATTTTCCGAGTTGTGGAGGGATTATTTGCAAGATTTTGCGCTTTGGATTGCTGCGGCCGGGAGAAGTTTTGTTTTCCTTGTTGCGTTTGCCGCTTTCTTTTACTTCGTGGTTTTGCCATAGTTGATTCGAGGTGGAATACTGTGAAACGCTAATACCACGAAGGTCCGAAAGCGCGCGAGAATTGTGTCAAGTATGTAATTGCCCGAAGTAGCGGCGGCTACTTGCGCCGAATCGTCACATAACGGCGGTTGGCGACCAGGCGATAGCTGCGCGGCTGTCCGCTTGGGGCGATCATCAGCGGCCGCGGCCGAGCCAGGTTCGGATCCATGTGAAAATCCACGCGCAGTACATCATGGCCACCGAGATCCATGACAAGAAACGAATGCGGCGCGACGAAGCCGAAGCCGTACGCACCCGCGGGCAGCGTCTGGCCTTCGATTGTCAGCGGAACCTCACTCAACAGATAGCCCTGATACTTCACCTGCATTCCGCTGGAGTAGCCGCTGCTGTCCACCAGTCCGGCCAACACCACCATGTTGTCCCCAAACTGCAGCCCGTAGGTGTTGCGCATTTGCACCGGCGCGACCTGGCCGCTGAAAAAGACACTGGGCGGCATTAGTTTGGCGGTGGCATCGGGCAGAAGAATCTTGGCGGTTCCACTGTTGGCGGGCGCGGCCTGGGCCGGCGCAGCAAGACAGGGGACAAAGAGAGCGGCGAACAGCATTGCGAATAGGGCGAGACGTTTCATGGCCGCCATCATACATGAGCCTCGGCACGGGGTGTCAGGGTTTGAATGCTAGAGGCACGCCTCCGGTGAGCTAGTGCAGATGCATGCGCCAGAGGGTGTAGCTCGCCATCTCGTGCGCGTAGCGCAGAAGAATGTCGCCGCCGGGGATTGAATGGCCAGTCTCGCGCGGCGTTACGCGGACGTTCAACCCGGCGGCGCGCGCCAGGGCCGCGATCCGGAAGAGATGGGTTCCATCGCTCACGGCGAGAATTGTCTGCAGATGGTTCTCGCGCGCGATGGCTGCGAGCCGCTGAATCGACTCCTCGGTGTCGCTGCTCTGCGTCTCAGCGATGATGCGATCGTCCGGCACGCCGTGAGCCAGCAGAAAGTTGCGCCCTACGCCGCCCTCGCTGTATTGCGGATCCCCTCCGCCCCCCAGCGTGATGATGATAGGAGCGTAGCCGCGATGATAAAGATCGAGCGCCCGCTCCAGGCGAGCATTCAACACCGGGGATGGACGTCCGCGATACTCTGCTGCGCCGAAGACGGCGATGGCGTCAGCCGGCTGCAGGGGCTGGCCAACCGAAGCGCGATTGATCTTCCAGAAGAGCGTCCAGAACCAGACGGTCGCAGCGGCTGCGGCGATCAGCAGAAGCAGAACGATGGCGAGTTTCCAGCGAACCATGCCGTTCCCTTCCAGCAGCCGTGGACCGCCCGCGAATCCCGATGGCATGCGAGGGGAGGCTGCCTATTGCAGCGCCAGTGCGATCTCATGCGTGGCGATGGCACCTTCGCGCAGAACCTGCCAGTTTCCCGGAGCGCCCGAAAGATCCACGATGGTCGTCGGCGCGCTGCGCGCGGTGGGACCACCGTCTACGATCAGCGGAATCCGGTCGCCCAGCTGATCGCGCACGCCCACGGCGTAGGTGCATTCCGGCGCGCCCATAATGTTGGCGCTGGTTGCCGTCACTGGCAGACCCAGCTTGCGGACCACGGCACGCGGAATCGCCGCATCCGGCACACGGAGCGCGACGTTTCCGGTGTTCGCCGTAACGCGCAGCGGCAGCCGCGTGCCAGCGCGGACAATTATCGTCAGCGGACCGGGCCAGAAGCGTTCGGCCAGGCGATCGAACTTTCCATCCAAGTTCCGGGCAATCTCGTAGGCTTGCGCCACCTCCGCAAGCAGCAGCGACAGGGGCTTGTGCCGCATACGCGACTTCAGCACGTAGATCTGATCGACGGCGCGAAGGTTTACGGGATCGACCGCAAGCCCGTAAAACGTATCGGTCGGCATGCCGACTACGTTGCCTTGCTGCAGGCACTGCACCACGTATTCAACCTTTTCGGGCTCCGGCTCGTCCGGATGCACGCGCAACAGTTCGGCTGACAAAGTTCTCTCCGGAGCGGCCGGTTCGCGGCGTGGATTCGCAATGGCGCCGCGAACCTTCAGCGGTGCGCAGTACCCTCCATCATACCGTGGCAGAACAGACACGCCACGCAGCAGGCTGCGGCCTACCCAACGTATCGGGCCCTCCTGCATCGGA
>JAJZCP010000066.1 GCA_021846065.1 Acidobacteriota bacterium | reverse complement strand
AATCGGCGTGGAAGCATGTGCAAGGACAACCACGGCAGTGGGTGTGGCTGCCGGCGTCGCCGAGTGCATGGCGACGCAGATGGGGCACTGGTCTGTATTGCTGCCGACAGGATGAACGTGCGCGGCCTGCATAAACATCAGCAGAGTCAGCAACGCGATGCAGCAAAAGACAGCGCGTCGAATGGCCCGTTGGCGGGCAATGCTGGTGCGCGTGGTTTGCCTGCGATAGTTCTGCATCCAAAAGCGTCCTGTTCTTTTCAGAATACACAGTCGTAGACGATTTCGTGCCCGGTTTTGTTGCGCCGCGGATTGTTCCAGGCGGGAAATCAGGGTTTCCAGCCACTTTCTATCCTGCGCGTGCAGGCATAGACTACGAGTGGATGAGCCGTGCTGGTTCAACGCGTGCATTCCGTGGATTTCGCAGGTCAATGAGCCTGTGTGCTCCGAGAGCGATGCTTGCGTTGCTGTTGCTGGCAACGTGCACGCAGAGAGTATGGTCGCAATCGTCTGCGCCAGCGCCGGATGATCCGAACTCGCCTGTGGCAGTGCCGCCGGAAGAACAGCCAGCGAGGGAACCGCGCATTCTCATCCAAACTGAGGCGCCACCTGCGGCGTCAGTACGCGGTGATCGAAAAACCCTGTATACCGGAGCGACCCATGCGGTGAGGCCGGTGAATCGACGATTGATCCTGACCGATGGCACCTTTCAGCTTGTGCGCAGCTATCAGGTCGTGGGAGATCGCGTTCGCTATTTTTCCGTCGATCGAGAGGATTGGGAGGAGTTGCCGAACTCTCTTGTGGACTGGAAGGCGACCCATGCGTGGGAGGCCAATGCGCAGAATCAGAATGCGTCGGCGGGCAGCATGGACTCCGACGCGATGCGTGAAGCCGCGCAGCTCGATCGAGAAGAAGCCGCGCAGCGAACGGAGATGGATGAAGCCATGCCGGAGGTCGCGCCGGGTCTGCGACTGCCGGATCGTGACGGCGTCTTTGCGCTGGATGCATTTGCCGGCCATCCGGAGCTGGTGGAGATCTCGGCGCTTCCGGGCACGATCAATCACTCCCGAGTGGATCGCCTTCGATCGATGCTGCCACTCGCCGGGCAGCAGGATCAGATTGACGTGAATGGCGCTATGGCGCTCGTGCAACTGCATACTACGCAGCCGCAGATCTATCTTTCCCTGGACGACAAGGTTGCCACTGAAACCGCTCCCATTCACGCGGTCACAGTGCCGACGCGCGATGCTGTCGCAGTGGAGAATCACCCGCATGGCGCAGCTTCGCCGGATGCGGGATTTGCCATTGTCCGTGTCGATCAGCGACGGGCCATGCGCATCATCGGCAATATCCGTGTCAGCGCGACGGGCAAGGTGACCGAGACGGAAGATGTGCAGCCTGTGAAGTCCCGTATCCTGCCTGGCAACCACTGGCTGCGCATTACGCCGGTGGCTCCGCTCAGTGTGGGCGAATATGCGCTGGTGCAGATTCTCTCCCCGACCCAGTTGGGAGATGAAGTGTGGGATTTCAGCATCCATCCCACCGCGCCGGAGAATCCGTCGGTGATCGTGCCGGTTGCAAAGCGATAGCGCGCAGCGCTCTATTCGCGGGCGCTGATGCCCAGGGCTTTCATCTTGCGATAGAGGTGGCTGCGCTCGAGTCCAAGCAGTTCGGCGGTGCGGCTGACATTGTTCCTGGCCTCTTCAAGTTTTTTCAGGATGTACTCGCGCTCATAGGCATCACGCGCCTCCTGCAGCGTGCTCCAGTCGCCGCTTCGCGCGTGGGCTCCGGCGCGCTGCGTCAGAGGTGGCAGGTGGCGGCGCTCGATGCGGAGAATGCGCGGGTTCAGGATCAGCACACGCTCGATGACGTTGCGCAGTTCACGCACATTGCCCGGCCAGTTGTGCTCGGCCAGCGCTTCCAGAGCGCTTTTCTCGATCTCCATGTGAGGCCGTCCATATTCGCGGCCAAACTCGCGCAGCAACTCCGCCACCAGCGGAGGAATATCCTGCATGCGCTCGCGCAGCGGTGGCACAAAAAACGGAACCACGTTCAATCGATAGAAGAGGTCTTCGCGAAAGTTGCCTTTGTGAATATCTTCTTCCAGATCCTTGTTGGTGGCCGCAATCACGCGCACATCCACTCGAATGGGCTGCGTGGCGCCGAGCGGGGTAAAGCACTGGTCGTCGAGAGCGCTGAGCACTTTGGCTTGCGTCTTCAGGCTCATATCGCCCACTTCGTCCAGAAACAGAGTGCCGCCGTCGGCTCGCTCCAGCACGCCGCGTTGCTCCGTCGCAGCACCCGCCTGTGCTGCCGGATGAGCGGCATTGCGATAGCCAAAGAGTTCCGCCTCTATGTGGGCCTCTGGAATGGCGGCGCAGTTCAGTTCCACAAACACGCGGTCGCGGCGCAGGCTTTCCGCGTGAATCGCACGCGCAATGCGCTCCTTGCCCGTGCCCGATTCGCCGTAGATGAGAACGCGCCCGTTGGTTGGAGCCATCAGCCGAATCTGCTGGCGCAGCGCTTTGGCCGGAACGCTCTCGCCGGTCAGGCTGCTGGTCGCGGCAAACTGCCGCTGAAACTCCAGATTGTCATGGCGCAGACGGCGCGCTTCCACCGCATGGTGCACCACCAGCAGCGTACGCTCCAGCGAGAGCGGCTTTTCCAGAAAGTCATAGGCTCCCAGCCGTGTTGCGCGCACGGCGGTTTCAATGGTCCCATGGCCGGAGATAATCACCACCTCAGGCCGCGCATCGGCGGTCAGAGTCTGCACATCGGCCAGCACGTCCAGCCCGTCGCGGTCAGGTAGCCAGATGTCCAGCAGCGCCACGTCAAAGGCGACATCCTGCATCCGCATCCAGGCCTCAGTCGCGGTGCCAACGGAGGTGACATGATAGCCCTCTTCGCGCAGAATCTCTTCGAGCGAAGTGCGAATCTCAATTTCATCGTCGGCGATCAGGATGTGGCTCATCGGTGCTCAATTGGATGCAACGGGATGGGATTCGGTTTCGCATATCCCGGTTTCAGTCGTGCCTTTTTGTGCCGGTTCGCTCACAGGGTCCGCCGTCGGCAGGCACAGCAGAAAGCGCGCGCCCTGGGGAACGTTCTTTTCCGCGCGAATGGATCCATGATGGTCCTGCGCAATCTTGGCCGCAATCGAAAGTCCCAGTCCGGTGCCGCGCTGCTTGGTCGAGTAGAACGGCAGAAAAAGGCGCTCGCGAATCTCCTCCGTCAATCCCGCTCCGGTATCGCTGATGGCTATCTCAACCTGCGATCCATCGGCGGCGACTGCGCTGGTCACGGTGAGCACCTTCAGCAGGCTGTTTTGCATCGCCTCCGCAGCGTTGTCGATCAGGTTGGCCAGCGCGCGCCGGATGGCTCCCGCATCCACCATCACCGCGGGCAGGTTGCGCTGCAAGTCCACGCGCAGTTTGATGCCTTCCATGCGACCGGCAAACATCTTCAGCGCTTCTTCTACCACGGAGTTGATCTCGCAAAGCCGCGGTTGCGGAGCAGGGAACTCTGCCAGTGCTGCAAAATGATCAAACAGCGCGCGCAGGCTGGCGACGCTGCTCAGGATCACTTCGCTGCACTTGCGCAGCACCGTCGGTGTCTCCGCGGTTGGTTTGTCCAGATGCCGCAGCATCCGTTCGGCAGAAAGGCCAATCGGCGTTAGCGGGTTTTTCACCTCGTGCGCTATGCGCTGAGCAGCTTCTTTCCAGGCCATCTGTCGCTGCGCCCGCAGCAGTTCCGTTGTGTCTTCCACCACCACAATCGTTCCGCCCTGTCCGTCGGCCAGGTCAAGCCGCGCGCAGGTCACGGCCAGGTGCGGCGTCGTCGGCGCGGCTTTTGTCTCCAGCTCGGCGGAAGCCGCGCCCATGCGATGACTGCGCCGGATCAACCGCTCCAGCTCCTCCGCGCACTCCAGGGGAAAGATCTCCGAGATCCGTCGGCCGGACAGCAGTTTTTCTTCCGGTTGATGCATCAATGCGGCAAACGCTCGATTGGCCATGGTGATCCTTCCGCTGCGGTCCAGCGTGACCACGCCGCTTGGGATCGTCTCCAGAATCGTCTCCAACTCACGTCGGCGCTCGTCCAGGCGACGATTGGCGTCGGAGATTTGCTCGCGAGCGCTCTCTGCGAGTTTGCGACTGTTTTCCAGGTCCTGAGCCATGTGGTTGAAGGCTCCCACCAGATCAGCCATCTCGCCGCTGGACTCCACAGCAACGCGTCGCTCCAGTTTGCCTTCGGCAATCTCATCCATTGCATCGGCCAACGCCTCCACGGGGCGCGTGATCTGTTTGGAGAGGAAAAGCGCGAGCCACATGCTGGAGAAAAAGACCAGCGCCGTAATCAGCAGCAGCATGAAAAGATATGTGGTGCGAATGCGATTGCGCGAGCGAAACAGCTTCCAGTACTGGCTTGCGCCCTGGCGAATCTGATTGGCGGATTCGCTCAATCCAGGCGGCATGGGCAGGCCCACCACCACCACCTGGCCGCTTGTGGTCTCCGCCAATCCGGTCACAAACTCCCGGTTCCCCACAATCAGCACAGGCTCATCCGTTCGCTGCGCAACGGTCAGCAGGTCATCGGTCAGTTTGCCGTGAAGCTGGGTCGCCTGCAACGTGCCATCGTCAATCCACGGCAGAACATTGCGCGGCGCATCCGACGAAGGCAGTTGATAGCCCAGCACGGATTTGTGATCCACCGAATACACCGCCACAAAGCCGCCCTCCAGCGTGATGCGCCGTGAGTGAAGCTCATTCAGTGCCGCTTCCGAATCTCCATCCATCGCGCCTGAAGCCGCAATCGCCTGCGCCTCCAGTCGGGCATTGGCAGCCGCGTAATGGGCAAGCTGATAGACCACGCGCACCGAGTTCGCGCGCAACTCCGAGGTGGGCTGCGAAAACCATCGGTCCACTGAGCGGTTCATCAACACAAAACTGAAAAGAACCATGAACGCTGCGGGAAGCAGTGCAATCACCGCTGCGCCCACCACCATGCGGGTTCTCAGGCGCGAACCAAGCGCGCGGCTCCGCTCATCCAGATACAGCTTGACGATGTTGCGCAGCAGCATCACCAGCAGCGCCATCAGCGTAAGAAACGCAAGCACGGACGTGGCGGTGAAAACCAGAATCTCGCCCGTGGTCTGCGGCGTCAGAAATCGAATGCCATTGGTGTTGAATGCGTTCAGAGCGATCAGCGCCGAAAGCAGCACAAAAACCCCCGCGGCCAGCAGCAGGGCAGTGCGCTTCCTCGATCGTCGCCCTTGCGTATACGCCGATGGGTCCAGCAATGACATGCCAGCAATTATAGGCGGAGCAGGAACAACTGTGCCGCGCTCGCGCGCTTTGCCGCAATCAGCCGATGGCCTCTGCGGGTGCTGTCCACTCTCGCCCCTGTGACTCTGCCACTCCGCGATGGGTCAACTTGCCGCGATAGACATTCAGTCCTTCGGCCAGTCCGCTGTCAGAACGCAAAGCTGCCTCGGCGCCCTGATTCGCCAGCCGCACCAGGTAGGGGAATGTCGCATTGGTAAGCGCCAGCGTGGAGGTATGAGGCACCGCTCCGGGCATGTTGGTGACGCAATAATGCACCACGCCATCGACAACAAACGATGGGTTCGAGTGCGACGTGGGGCGGGCCGTCTCCACGCATCCGCCCTGGTCGATGGCCACATCGACGATCACGGCGCCCTTTTTCATGCGCGCTACCATCGCTTTGGTCACGATCTTCGGCGCAGTCGCACCGGGAATGAGCACTCCGCCCACCACCAGGTCTGCCTCGCGCGTGGCGTGTGCAACGTTGTAACTATTCGAGGCCAGAGTATGCAGCCGACCGCTGAAAAGGTCGTCCAGCTCCCGCAGGCGATTCAGGTTCATATCCACCAGGGTTACGCGCGCTCCCATGCCCATGGCAATCTTGGCGGCGTTGGTCCCCACAATTCCGCCACCAATGATGCAGACATTCGCAGGAGGCACGCCGGGCACGCCGCCCAGCAGGATGCCGCGTCCGCCGCGTTCTTTCTCCAGATAGGTCGCGCCCACCTGAATGCTCATGCGTCCGGCGACCTCGCTCATCGGCGTCAGCAGCGGCAGTGTGCCTGCTTTGTCGCGCACGGTTTCATAGGCGATGCCTGTTACCTTTGCGGCCAGCAGGCGATCGGTCAGCTCCGGCAAGGGAGCCAGATGCAGATAGGTGAAAAGAACAAGTCCCTCGCGAAAATAAGCGTACTCGGCGGCAACCGGCTCCTTGACCTTGACGACCAATTCGGAGTTTCCCCAGACGTGGCCTGCATCGCCGACGATCTCAGCGCCAGCATCCTGATATTCGTGGTCGGGAAAGCTCGAAAGCGCGCCAGCCTGGGTCTCCACCAGCACGGTATGACCGGCATCGGTCAAAGCGCGGGCGCCGGCAGGGGTCACGCCCACACGTGCTTCATGGTCCTTGATCTCGCGCGGAACTCCAATAATCATCGTCGATTCTCCTCGAACTGCACACTTCATTGTAGACGGTGCAGAGGGTCGTTGGCAGCACCGAGGAAAAGCCGAAAGCAGCGTGGACGCAGGGGGATGTGACGCAATGAAAAACCCCGGATGCTCACGGAGCATCCGGGGTTTTTTTAGGGCTAAGGCAGTGTGAGAATCAGGCCCTGGCGGAAGTCAGTGCGCCGAGATCGCTGGCAATGCGCTCCGTCGAGAAGGCTTCAATCATATCGCCTTCTTTCAGGTCGCTGAAGCCTGCAATACCGACACCGCACTCCATGCCGTTGGTCACTTCCTTCACATCGTCCTTCACGCGACGCAGAGAACCGATCTTGCCCTTGAATACCTGCTCGTCTCCGCGCAGAATCTTCACCTCGGCATCGCGACGCAGCACTCCATCGGTAACGCGGCAACCTGCGATCGTGCCCACCTTCGGAATGCGGAAGATATTCAGGATCTCCGCACGGCCGATGTAGTTTTCGCGGTAGGTCGGGTCCAGCAGGCCCAGCATGGCTTTGCGAATCTCATCCTGCAACTCGTAGATGATCGAGTGCAGACGAATCTCCACATTGTCCTGCTGCGCCAGTTCACCCGCTTTGCGCTCCGGACGAACATTGAAGCCGATCACGATGGCATTCGAGGCCGAGGCCAGCAGAATGTCGCTTTCCGTGATGGCGCCAACGCCCGAGTGAATGACCTTGATGCGTACCTTTTCCGTGGACATGCGCACCAGCGAATCCGCCAGCACTTCCACCGATCCGGTGACATCGCCTTTCAGAATGATCGGCAGATCCTTCACGCCTGCCTGACGAATCTGCTCGGCCAGTCCTTCGAGCGAGACACGGCTGCTCTTGGCCAGTTGAGCCTCGCGCTCCTTCATCTTGCGATACTGCGCAATGCCCTTGGCCTTGTCGCGGTCAGCAACCACCAGGAAGGTATCGCCGGAATCCGGCATCCCTTCGAGACCCAGCACCTCGACCGGCGTCGAGGGACCGGCTTCCGTGATGGCGCGGCCACGATCATTCTGAAAGG
>JAJZCP010000065.1 GCA_021846065.1 Acidobacteriota bacterium | reverse complement strand
GTGCGATGGCGAGATGCGCCACCGCATCGCCGTATAGCAGCAGCATGTTTGCCCGGCCGCAATAAAGCAGAGACGCGGTCACCAGCAGGGTTGCCGTCGCCAGAACCAGCTGCGTCTCTTCCCGCAGTGTGCTGCCGGTCTTCGGGGACTTGCTGCCGCTGCGATAGCCGGTGCGTTGGCCTTTACTCGGTGTCAAGGTGGGACAGCTCCCGGAACGTAGCGAAGCGCCGGTCGATCTCCTCGCGGGTCAGCGATTGCATCCGTTCTGTGCCGAATCGTTCGACGGCGAACGATCCCATCACGCCGCCATAAAACATGGCCCTGCGGAACACCGCGGGCGTCACGGCGGGCTGCGACGCGAGGTACCCGAAAAATCCCCCAGCGAAGGAGTCACCCGCACCGGTGGGGTCTACCACGTCGGCCAGAGGCAGCGCCGGCGCATGGAAAAAGCGATGGCGGCTGCTTCCAGCGAAGGACTCAGGTCCGAAGAACGCCGTCGCGCCATACTCTCCATGCTTCACAATCAGGGTCTTTGGGCCGCTTGCCAGAATGTGTTCGGCCGCGCGCAGCAGGTTGGTCTCCCCGGAGAGCAGGCGCGCCTCGCCGTCATTGATCAGCAGCACATCCAGTCCGCGCAGCACAGTGTTCAGGTTCTCGCGATGCCCGGTGATCCAGTAATTCATCGTGTCGCCGCAGACCATCTTCACGCCTGGCATGGCAGTACGTACCTTGTTCTGCAGTACGGGGTCGATATTGGCAAGGAACAGAAACTGGCTGTCGCGATATGCCTCTGGAATCTTCGGCTGAAACGACTGGAAGACATTCAGATCCGTCTGCAGCGTGTGCGCCTCATTCATGGCGTCGCGATATTCGCCGGTCCAGTGAAAGCATTTTCCGGGCACCTGCTCAATGCCCTGCGTATCGATCCCGCGAGCCTTGAAGACGGCCTGCTCCTTCCCGGTGTAATCCTCTCCCACTACGCCGATGATGCGGACCAGAGTGAAAAAGCTGGCCGCCAGCGAGAAATGCGTGGCCGCACCGCCCAGGCAGCGATCGACGCTGCCATGCGGCGTGCGGATACTGTCAAATGCAACGGAACCGACGACAAGAATCGACATGAGGGAATAGCTTCCTGATGGCCTACTGTTTTTCGAGTAACGATGGGGGCGGCTGAATATAACGATCCAAAAGCAGGCGCAGCTTTTGCCGCGTGGCGAGGGAGATGAGCGAAGGCCGCGTGAGAATCGCATCCTTCAATGCATGCTGGCAGCCGCAGGCACGATTTGCCTTTAATGCGGCGACCGCGCCGTCCAGCACTTTCAAAGCGCGCGCATTGTTCTGGTTCAGGACGGTCAGAATCTGGTCGGTCGTGACCGCGCCGTGGCCGGAATGCCAGCAGTCATAGTCGGTCACCATCGCCAGCGTCCCATAGCAAATTTCCGCTTCCCGGGCCAGCTTGGCCTCCTGCAGATTCGTCATCCCGATGACGTCCGCACCCCAGGAGCGGTAGAGGTTGGACTCTGCCCGGGTGGAAAACTGCGGGCCTTCCATGCAGACATAGGTTCCCCCACGAAAAGCCGGTACTGTGTGTTCTTCGCATGCAGCCAGCAGGGCATTCCCGACCTCCGGACAGACAGGATCTGCCATGGAAACGTGGGCAACAAGATCGGGTCCGAAGAATGTACTGCGGCGGGCATAGGTGCGGTCAATAAACTGATCCGGTACCACAAATGTGCCGGGTGCATGGCCTTCCTTCAGCGACCCCACAGCGGAGATCGACAGAATGGCGCTGACGCCGACCTGCTTCATTGCATAAATGTTGGCCCGGTAATTGATGTCCGAGGGCAGAATGCCGTGCCCGCGCCCATGACGCGCCAGAAACGCGACCTTGCGGCCGCGCAGCTCGCCAAACGTGAGCCAGTCTGACGGATCGCCAAACGGCGTGCTGATCTGTTCTTCCCGGGTATTCGAGAGTCCGGGCATGTGGTACAGGCCGCTTCCGCCGATAATGCCAATCTCTGCGCGAGAAACCATCGTTTTCCTCCAGCCCGGCGTAGCGATGCAGCGCGCGGGGTTTATGTATGCGTGCAGGGTTGCGAATTGCCTAGTATAGCGCGAGGTCCAGGGCTTGCAGGTCAGCGCGCAAGTGCTGTCCCAGCTCGACGTCCGCCGCGCGGTTTTCTGTACGGGTGGCCGCTCCGTTATTGTCCACCACGGGCGGCGCGGACGGCACCGTGATTGCCTGCAACTTGGCGGCGGTCGCCTCGTCAAAGCCTTCGCTGACGAACACCTTTTTGCCCGTGCGGGCAATCACGACCGGCCCGGCAGACGTCTTCCACCGCCAGCTCGTTCCCTGCGCTGTATTGGCCGCAGCCGGCGCAGCATCCGCATACTGGTGCGGAATCTCGCGCGCGTAGAGCCCGGCGAACTCCGCGGCAGCGCGTTCCGTCTTCCACCGGGAGACATAAAGCAGCGCCAGTGAGCTGGTCGAGTGCATGTCCCCATTGCCCGCCGCGTTTTTCTGTTGCGCGGCGTAGTAGTAGCCGCCGTCCCAGGCCGGCGCCAGTTTGCGCGCGAGCGTCTTGCCGCCAAACACCTCCGCCAGCACATCCACGTCGAACTCACCCATCGCGCCCACATCATAGGGGGAATACGCCTGCTTCAGCAGCGGCGCAAGATCCGGCATCGTCAGCACTGGCACGGGAGCGTGATTGAGGTAGGCGGCCGGCGTCATCACCTGGTACGACGATGTTGGCGGATCATCCAGCATTCCGGCATAGGCTGCCGCCCGCCCTTTCGCCGTCAATACGGCGGCTACCAGCTTAAGCCCGTCGGTGTAGGGAAATTCCAGGGAGCGGCGCAGCATGACGGGGGCGCTGGCCAGCGTGGGTGAGTCCGTGTTGTCCGCCAGCATCTGGTCCATGTGCTCCAGCAGACCGGGTTGCGTCAACAGGGTCCGTCCGCTGGGCCGTAGCGCATAGTCCACGAAGACGGCCATCGCCTGCCCTTCGAGCACCGCATCGCGGGCAGTCGATTGTTCATCCTGCCGGATGCGCTTGTTCGCCTGCGCGGCATTCTTCGGGATAGAGCCTTCGTTGTCGCGGTCCCACTTCGCCAGGTTTACGTGCTGGTCCTGCAGCGCGTGCGTCAGTTCATGCGCCAGCACCGGCTTTTGCTGGTCCGGCGGAATCCAGTCGAGCAGATTCACCGTCTTCGTCTTCTCGTCGTAATAGCCGGCTACCTGCTCGCGCAGCAGCCGGATCAGGAAAGGCTGCAAGTCGAACGTCTGCGGCAGCAGTCCGAACTTTTTCAGGATCAGTGCATCCCGCTCCAGCCGTTTGGCGGCGCGGTCTTTCCGCAACTGCTGCGATAAATATTGCGCCACCTCATCCCGTGTCACCAGCCGCCGCTTTACGGGATGCAGAATCGGCAGGCCGGTGTCTTCGGAGTCGAACTGAAGGATGGAATCGACCGACTGAAAGAGTGCCTGCGCCTGTTCGGGGCTGATACGCGTATCGGGGGCGGGCCTTTGGGTCTGCGCGTGCCCGGTGACGCCAAGTGGCACCAGCAGACTGACGATTGCCGCCAGCGTCCACCAATTCAGCATGTTCTGCCGCAGGCCGCGAATGCTGCTGCGCGTCCGGCGGTTGACGGCGTTTCTTCCCATCCGCAACCTGTATGCCTCTGCCCCTGGTACAGCGCGCCGGTTCAGTCGTGCGGATGGAGCGCCTATAATTTCGAGTGTACGTCAGGCGTTTTCCGGCGTGCAGGCCGCCATGGAACCCACTCCCAATCCATCAGCGATTATCGGACAGCCGCAACATCCGGAACCGGCACTGACGCCGCTGGCGGCTGCGCTGCCTCCAGTGGCCAGTCCCGCGCTGGTGACCCACAGCGGCGTTCGTACCGTGGCGGAGTTTGCGTGTACGGCGCAGGAGCTGGATGCTCTGCTGGACCATGCCGGCGTCTTCGATCGCGGCGACCGGGCTTTTTTGCGCTGCAGCGGACGCGACCGGGTGCGCTGGCTGAACGGCATGGTCACCAACTCGGTCAAGACGATTGAAGACAATCAGAGCTGCTACGCCTTTGTGCTGAATGCGCAGGGCCGCATCCAGGGCGACGTTACGATTTCCCGGCTGGCCAGCGAGCCCGAGGCACTCGTCCTCGAAACCGGCGTTGCGCAGCTTGAGACGCTGACTGCATGGTGGCGGCGCTACATCATCATGGATCAGGTGGCGATTGAGCCGATGCCGCAGTGGACGGCGCTTGGCGTAGCCGGCCCGCAGGCGGCCGAGCATCTCGCGGCGCTTTCGTTGCCTGTGCCGGCCCAGCCCGGTACGCTGCTGGAAACCATGTGGAACGGCGCCCCGCTGGTAGTGGCGGCCGTCACGGGTCCGCTGGTACCGCAATATGAGCTGTGGGTCACAGTCGAACAGGTGGCAGCCCTCTGGCGCGCTCTGACCGGCGCCATGCAGCCCTGTGGCGCAGCAGCGGTCAACCAGCTGCGGATTCTGTCCGGGATTCCTGAATACGGCATCGATATCGCGGGCCGGGATCTGCCGCAGGAAACCAACCAGATGCGGGCCCTCCACTTTACCAAGGGATGCTACCTGGGGCAGGAGATTGTCGAGCGCATCCGCTCCCGGGGCGGCGTGCATCGAACACTGACCGGCTTCTGCCTGCAGGGCCCGTTGTCCGCACCGGCGCCGGTCGTCAGCGGCGGGAAACCGGTTGGAGAGATTACCAGCGTGGCCGGCGTGCAGCGGAGCGGCGCACCGGAACAATGGCTGGGTCTGGGATACATCCGGAAGGAAGCCCTGGAAGCTGGCGCCGCGCTGTCTGCCGCGGAGCAGACAGTCCGCGCTGTCCCGCTGCCGTTTTCTCCTGGCTTCGAGACCTGCCAGGCGCATAACTGATGGAATTGCCAACGAACCAGAAAGTAGGAGTGAAATGGCGGAAAAAGAACCGCAGGTAACGTTCATCGATCGGCGCAAAATTTCTTCCGACGGAGAAATCCGTCGTGAGGCCGCCGTGCCGGAAAAAGATCAGCCTTCAGCGGCAGCTCCTCAACCTGCGCCAGCTTCATCCCCTGCACCGGCCACAGGGCCGCAGGCGGTTGAATCAGCGGTGCCCGAAGCGGCCGGCGACGAGCTGCCGCCCGGCCCCACGCAGGCAGAGACGGAGCAGTCGCACGCCGCCTATCGCGAAACGACCGAGCAGATTGACAACATGCTGCGCGAAAAATCCCCGGATGCCGCGCGCATGGGCCCGGTAGGCTTTGAGCACCTGGTGCAGTCCATGTACATGACCGCCATGATGGCGCTGGGCGCCGGCACGCAGCCGGGCGAGAAGCCTCGCATCGATCTGATGGGAGCGCGCCAGACCATCGATCTGCTGGCGGTGCTTGGCGACAAGACCAAGGGCAATCTGACGGCGGACGAACAGCGGCTGCTCGAAAGCGCGCTGTTTGAGTTGCGCATGATGTTTCTGGAGATCACCAACGCCATCGCCCGCCAGGCGGCCAACCCGCCTCAGGGCAAGCCCCAGCCCAAACGCAGCTGAGCGTCGCCGTCGCCGTTCTCTTTTGAAAGGAACTCTTCGCAGGCATGCAGGCGGAACTGATTGTCCTCGGCAGCGGCACCTCCATGGGCGTTCCTACGCTCGGCTGCGCGTGTGCGGTCTGCCGCTCCGAAGATCCACGCGACAACCGGACGCGGCCTTCCATCGGGGTGCAGTTTGCCGGGGAAGGCGCGCCACGGTGCGTCATCGTCGACACCGGCCCGGATTTCCGCCAGCAGGTGCTGCGCGAACGCATCACCCGCATTGACGCCGTGCTCTACACGCATTCGCACGCCGATCACATCCTTGGCCTGGACGATCTGCGCCCGCTGAGCTTCGGTAATCAGGAGAAACTGCCGCTCTACGCGGATGAGGAGACGCAGCGCGTCCTTGGCTCAGTGTTTGAATACACGTTTTCTGAATCCAGCAAATACCCGCATAAGGCGCGCGTTACCCTGCAGCCGCTGCGCGACCGGACGCATCTGTTCGGAGTGGACTTCGTGACCGTACCGCTGCTGCATGGCACCTTGCCGACGGCCGGCTTCCGCTTCGGCAATGCCGCCTATCTGACCGATATGAGCGACATTCCGGAAGCCAGCTTTGCGCTGCTGGAGGGGCTGGATGTCCTGATCCTGGACGCCTTGCGCCGCACCCCTCACCCCAGCCACTCAAACCTCGAAAGCTCGATCCGTTTCGTCGAGAAAATTCAGCCGCGGCGCGCCTGGTTCACACATCTTTCGCATGATCTGGGGCATGAAGAGGTGGAGCGGGAGCTGCCCTCGCACATCCGGCTCGCCTACGATGGTCTGCGGCTGCCCATTCAACTCTAGCCATGCAGATCTTTCGCTCGCTCGCTGCCATCCGTGCGAATTTTGGGCCGTCCGTCGTCACCATTGGCAACTTCGACGGTGTACACCGGGGCCATCAGGCGGTGATCGCAGATGTGATTGCCCGCGCCCGGTTGCTGAATGCCCGCGCCATCGCCGTCACGTTTGATCCGCACCCGGTGCGGATTCTGCGCCCGGAGGTGCGGCTTGGTCTCCTTACGCCGCTTGCACAGAAGCTGGAACTGCTGGAGCAGACAGGCCTGGACGCGGTGCTGGTGCTGCCCTTCGATCGGGCTCTGTCACAGTGGACGGCGCGGGAGTTCGCCGCCCGCGTACTGCGGGATGCGCTCGGTGCGCTTGAAGTGCAGGAGGGCGAAAACTTCCGCTTTGGTAACGGCGCCGAAGCTGGCGTGGATGACCTGGCCGCGCTGGGCCGTGAATTCGGGTTCACGGCGTCCGTCCATCAGCCGGCGCTGCTCGGCGCCGCACACATCTCCAGCAGTGCAGCCCGCACTGCGATCGCTGCCGGCGATGTTACCCGGGCACGGCACCTGCTGGGCCGGCCGTTCGCCATCCAATCCACGCCCGAGCGCGGACGCGGCTACGGTGCGCGTTATACCGTCCCCACCATCAATCTGGCGCCATACCCGGAGTTGCTTCCGGCCAGTGGTGTGTACATCACGTGCCTGCAGGTAGACCGGGAGCAATTTGCTGCGGTTACAAATGTCGGCAACCGGCCCACTCTGGCCAATCCATCCTTTGCCGTCGAGTCGCACATTCTCGACTTCCACCCGGTGCCCCTCGATGAAACTACGCCGCTGGTGCTCGCATTCCTCTACCGGTTGCGCGGCGAGAAGAAATGGCCTTCGCCCGAGGCGCTGCGCGACCAGATTGGCCGCGACGTGGCCCGTGCCCGGCGATATTTCCGCCGAATGCCGCCAATGGCCCAACCGGGGGAGTAGATCCGCGGCTGCGGCCACCAGGGCATCCGCCAGGTAGGCAAACTTCGGTAACTGCCAACGGGAACTTTCCCGGGACCTCCGTTGTCTAAGAGAGTGTGCCCAACGTTTGGGGTCGGTTTGCCTGCCCAGGTTGAGCCGCCGCCCCGACCCTGATAGTGTTTGAGGTGACC
>JAJZCP010000064.1 GCA_021846065.1 Acidobacteriota bacterium | reverse complement strand
GCGCTTCCTCCATCGGCCGCCAACTGGGTCTCGGCGTGGAACTGGCGCAGAACCGTCGCGCCGCACTTGCCTGTTTGCGGCGGCGGGAGTATGCCGTGATCGTGCTGGATGAGGCCTTGGTCGAGTTGGACCCTGCGGGAACGGAGGTGTTGTGGCAGCAGGCCGGTCTGGCCGTTCTGCTGCAGGTGAACCTCGGCATCTCCGGCTGCAACCGAGTGCTGCGCGAGGTGCGCGCCGCGATGCAGCGGCGGGAACGGGAACTGTCGCTGGCGATGCGGGCCGCGGCACAGTTGATGGAAGGCGAGATGAACACCGCCATTACAGGACTGCTGCTGCAGACGCAACTTGTACTGGCCGAGCCGGCCCTTCCCGCCGGCGCAGCGGTGAAGTTGCAGCAGATCGTCGAACTGGCCGACTCGCTGCGGAAAATGCTGCGAAATCCTCCCGCAGGTTGAGACTTCCAGGCTTCTCAAAAAGCGTCATGCCGAAAACCATCCTGGACTTTTCAAACCGCGTGAGTCCTGCGGCAGCGCCCCACACCAAGAACCGTGCAATATCAGTGCTCGACGATGACCCCTCTGCTTCCGTGCCCATCGCTGCATGGGGAGCCGAGCGGGGCGCGCTTGGGGGAAAAATCCTGCGTGGTCAAGGCCAGCGGCCCCGAAGTGAAACTGCAGACTGAGCCTCCTGTGGTCGGTCTGGATGCGGGTCCCGACTGGGCCGGCGGCCTGGCTTTGCCGGCAATAATGACTCCGGTGTTTTCCGAGCCATAATTGCAGGGTGAACCCACCGCTGCCTGCATGGGAGCAAAGTCATACGTGGTCCCCGCCATCGGGCCGGAGGTAAGTTTGCAAACCGAGCCTACGCTCCCCGGAGCGGCGGCAGTTTCGGCCGCAGCGGCATTGGGAGAAGCGCCCGAAGCGGCCGCGCTGGAGGGCGCCGCCGCACTGGACGCTCCGGCAACAGCCGCCGCAGAAGCAGCGGACGGCGCACCGGCAGCCCCACCCGAAGAGCTGACTGGAGTTGCAGAATTCGCCGGAGATGCACCAGGTGTGCCGGTCGTGGGAGCAGCGGCGACAATGGTGCCGCTACTGCCTGCGCCGTCATCGCATGGCGTGTTCAATGGAGCATGCATGGGGGCGTAGTCGTGCGTGCTGCCCGCCTTCGGCCCTGCCGTAAAGCTGCATACGGAGCCTACTTTCGGGGCCGCAACGATGGTACCGCTGCTGCCCGCGCCGTCATCGCACACAGTATCGAGCGGAGCATGCATGGGGGCGTAATCGTGCGTCGTACCCGCCTTCGGCCCCGCCGTGAACTTGCAAACAGAGCCGACCTTCACGGCCGCAACGATGACTCCGCTGCTACCCGCGCCGTCATCGCACACAGTGTCGATCGGCTCGTGCATGGGAGCGTAATCGTGCGTGGTGCCGGCCTTCGGTCCCGCCGTGAACTTGCAGACCGTGCCGGTTTTCACAACCGGAGCGGCTGCGGCGATGACTCCGCTGCTGCCCGCGCCGTCGTCGCAAGGCGAGTTGAGCGGCGCATGCATGGGCGCATAGTCGTGCGTGGTGCCGGCTTTCGCGCCTGCGGTGAACTTACAAATGGAGCCCATGTTCGACTTTGCCGGAGTCGCGACGATGACGCCGCTGCTCCCCATACCGTCGGTACATGGCATGTTGAGCGGCGCCTGCATGGGCGCATAGTCGTGGGTGGTGCCGGACTTCGGCCCGCTGGTGAATCCGCATGTCGTTCCCGTTTGCGGATCGACCGAAGTTTCGGGAATTGCTTCCTTCGCCGGTTTCGGCGGGGTGCCGACGATTACGCCCGTGCTGCCCGAGCCGTCGGTACATGCCGTGTTCAGCGGAGCATGCATGGGCGAGTAGTCCTGGGTATCGCCCGAACGTGGACCGGCGGTAAATTTACACACGGTACCCATTTCCTCGTTCGTGGAGGCCATGGGAAGGATGACGCCAGTGCTGCCCGCGCCGTCACTGCAAGCGGAATCGACAGGCATCTGCATGGGAGCGTAATCGTGGGTGGTTCCGGCCTTGGGGCCAGCGGTGTAAATACATGTGGTTCCCATTTTTGCGGCGACCGGGGGAGAAGACTGCCCATGGGACTTGTGTGTGGTTGCGGCGAAGGCAATTCCCGAGAGGAGGGCGGGGACCGCCAGTATCCATGCGTACTTGGTAGCGTATTTCACGTGCCATGGGCGAACCATCTCTCGCTCCTTCTGGCTTAATTACTGGTTAGATGTATTTCGTCGAAAAACATCATAGGTGCCGCCCATAAAAAAATCCGAAGATGGATGGAGTCAAAAAAAACGGAGCGAAACCGTGCCGATGGACAAAAAAGGCCCACGCATGGCAGAACGATCCAGATCAATTTGCCGGTCAAGTCTTCCCGTCAATGGACGGTCTTCATCTTGCGGGAGAGAAAGTCCATCAGCAGATACTGTCCCAGGTTTTCCGGGGTGGTGAAGTACGCCTTGCCCTGGCACATGGCCGACACACGTTGCACAAACTGCACCAGGCCGGGGTCGGACGCCAGCATAAATGTATTGATCATGATGGCGGAGCGCCGGCAGCGGGCCACCTCCTGCAGGGTCTCTCCGACGACCAGCGGGTCCAGGCCGAAGGCATTCTTATAGATACGGCCATCCGGCAGGGTCAGCGCCGAGGGCTTGCCGTCGGTAATCATGACGATCTGCTTCATGTCCTTGCGCTGGCGCGCCAGGATGCGCTGGGCAAGTTGCAGACCGGCGCGGGTATTGGTGTAGTAGGGGCCGACCTGCGCCCGCGCCAGCTGCGACAAGGGCAGTTCCTCGGCGGAGTCATGGAACAAGACGAGCGACAGCGTATCGCCGGGGTATTGGGTGCGCACCAGATGCGACAGCGCCATGGCGACGCGCTTGGCTGGGGTAAAGCGGTCTTCCCCATACAGGACCATGGAGTGGGAACAGTCCAGCATGACTACAGTGGCGCACGAGCTTTGATATTCGCTTTCATGCACATGCAGGTCGCTGTATTCGAAGTTCAGCGGCAGCGAGAGGCCTTCGCGGGCGATGGCGGAACTCAGCGTGGCGGTCGCATCCAGGTTCATGGTGTTGCCGAACTCGTAGCGGCGTGAACCGCCGCTGGTCTCGACCCCGGTATCCATGGCGCGGGTGTCGTGGCGGCCAAACGAGGATTTTCCGAGCGAACCGAGGAGGTCGCGGAGGGTCTTATAGCCAAGAAAATCAAGCCCCTTGTCGGTCACCTGGAATTTGGCCGCCGCCTGCGCCTGGCCAGTCTGTCCGGCAACGCTGGAGATTTTCGATGGCTCAGGGGCCTGGTCGATGGAGATGTAATTCTCCCGCTCCATGCGTTCCATCAACTGCTCGACCAACCGGTCCACCTCGCCGTCCATCGCCATCTGGTCGATGCGGTCCTGCATGGCCTTATCGAACAGGTCGCCGGATTCCAATGCCTGGCGCAGGGCCTCGCGCAGGTTGTCCAGCGTCTGCTCGCCGTCGAGTTCCTGAAACTGGCTGAGGGGCGAGCGATAGCCGGAATCGAGCAGATAGTCCGACAGCGCGTCCAGGAGCGATTCAAGCTCCATTTCGCTTGCCAGGTCGCCGGTATATTTCGTGTAACGGATGCGTTTCATGCGTGAGACCAAGCCTATCGATGCAATGCCGAGATCTGCGCTGCTAGTTGTAGCCCTTGCGCGAGCGCCGGGGATAATCGTCCGGCTCCGGCTCGCGCTCATTGGCAGACCGTTCTCCGCCGCGTTCCCCTCGTTCGCCGCGACGCGCCATTTTGTCCGCAGCGGCAAAGCCCCGCTCCTCATTGCGGCTGATGCGCCGATGGGCGACCATGCCTTCCAGCAGAAATTCCGCCGCCGACACAATGCGCTCGGGAGAATCCTTTGCGCCAATGCCCAAAGGCGTCAGCTTTTCCATCAAGCCCTGAATTTGCTGCAACTCGGCCAGCATCCCGGTGGCCGACTGGTTGTCCTCCACCTTAATGGTGCCGCCGAGGTTGAACCACTGCTCGATCTGCTGGGTATTGGTTTCGGCAAAATACTGGTCGAATATCTGGGCGATGGCATTGCGCACCAGTTCGCGCACCACGACGTCCGACCCGCGCATCTCGCCTTCATACTCCAATTCGATCTTGCCGGTAATCCCGGGCAGCGCGCTGTAGAGGTCGCCGGCACGCGGCACAGCGAGCGTTTCCCCATGCTGCAGCGCGCGTCGTTCTGCGTTCGAGACCACAAGTTCCATGGTGCTGATGGGCAGGCGCTGGCTGACGCCGCTGCGGCGGTCGACTTTTTTATCTTCCCGGGCGGAAAAAGCGATCTGCTCCACGATCGAACGGATATAACCGGGGACCTCCGTCTTCATCAGGCCTCGCTCGGTCCACGCCTCCTGCGTAGTGATGGCGATGCCTTCGACCACGGTCAGCGGATAGTGGGTACGGATTTCGGAGCCGATGCGATCTTTCAAAGGCGTGACGATCTTGCCCCGCGCCGTGTAGTCCTCCGGATTGGCGGTGAAGATCAGCGCGACATCGAGCGCGAGACGCACTGGATAGCCCTTAATCTGCACATCGCCTTCCTGCATGATGTTGAACAGCGCGACCTGAATTTTTCCGGCCAGGTCGGGCAACTCATTGACGGCAAAGATACCGCGGTTGGCGCGCGGCAGCAGCCCGTAGTGGATGTTCATCTCGCTCGAAAGCTGTTCGCCGCTGCGTGCCGCTTTGATCGGATCGAGGTCGCCGATCAGGTCGGCGACGGTCACGTCCGGCGTGGCCAGCTTCTCCACATAGCGCTCCTCCGGCGTCATCCATGCAACGGCTGTGCTTTCACCCTGTTCTTGAAGACGCTGGCGGCAGAGACGGCAAAGCGGCGCGTAAGGATTGTCGCGAATCTCGCAGCCCGCGATGTAGGGGCTGGCGTCGTCCAACAGCGTCGTCAGCGAGCGTAGAATACGGCTCTTCGCCTGGCCGCGCAGACCCAGCAGAATGAAGTTGTGGCGGGACAGGATGGCGTTGATCAACTGGGGAACTACGGTATCTTCATATCCGACGATGCCGGGAAACAGCATCTCTTTCGTGCGCAACCGCTCAATCAGGTGCTCGCGCATTTCATCTTTTACACTGCGGCCGGCGAGCCGTTGTTCCGCAAAGCGGCTGCTCTGGCGAAGCTCGCCAAGTTTGCGGGGAAGCTGCTTCGATTGCGGCATCCGTATCCCTCCTATACATGTTCGGTTTTAAATCGCGGACCCTGCGCGAGTCGCGTTTCTCGCTTCGGTCACTCTTCGGGACTTTTCTAAATTCGATGCGCAGCGGAACAAATGGTTAGCAGCCGCCTACATGATGTGGCCATTCTGCGCGGCGGTCTTGCCGGCGATGGAGCCGCGCCGCAGTTTAGGCAGAATCAGTTGATAGAACTCGATCAAGCGCGCGGTGCGCTCCGCGTCGGAGTGCAGGTGCAGCAACTCCTGCTGGAACTGGCGGTCGGCCGGCACCACGGAGGCCAGCAGAAATGCAATCGGCTTATTCAGATCCAGTTGCGGAAACTCCGCCAGGTCCGCGCCGGAAAGTTCCATCATCTCCATGTGCAATGCGGCGCACCGCTCTCGATCCAGCCGCGTGGACTGTTCACCATCTTCAGACAGCAGGTCCACTTCCGCCTGGAGAAAATTGCGCTGCTCGTTCAACGATTCGATTTCAAAGCGACGCTCGCCACGGCAGAAGATGTCCATGCGCCCATCGGGATAGCGCTGCATTACCCGCAGAATGGAGGCGGTGCATCCTACGATGGACAGGCCGTCCCGTCGCGCCTGCACCACACCGAACTCTTCTTTACGGGTGAGGCACTCCGCGATCATCTCCTTATAGCGTTCCTCAAATATATGCAGCGGCAACGGCGCGCCCGGAAATAAAACGACATCGAGCGGGAAAAGC
The DNA here is from genome assembly GCA_021846065.1 of Acidobacteriota bacterium. The sequence goes on along the minus strand of JAJZCP010000064.1, from coordinate 1,629 downwards.
GGGATCTTCATTCGTGCTCCAAACTGCTTTCTTATTTGCGCGGCGACTGCAAACCTTCACGTAGCCGGTCTATTTCCCGGCCTGGGTCTCGTCCAGCATTGCCTGCATCTCGGCCATGGCGTGCGCGTTTCCGGTGCGCCGCGCGCATTCGATGCCCGCTTCCAACCGCCGCACTCCCTCTTCCATGCGGCCGTTGCCCAGCAATGTTTGCGCCGCCATCTGATATCCGGCAGTGTAATCGGGATGGCGATTGTGCAACTCATCGAACTGATCGAGCGCCATTTCGAGCTGCTGCCTCTGAATGTATTCCATGGCGAGCCCATACCGGGCGAAGGCGTCCTGCGGATTTTGCGCCAGTATTGCGGTGAACGCCGCTACTTTGTCCATCTGCATCTCCCTGCCGTTTAGATGCCGCGGGGAACCTTTCGACGCATCCGTCTACCTTCCACCTTACGGCGGGAGGCCGCGCATCTCAAGCGCCCGGCCGACCATTCGAGAGTCCGACTTTCGCAGCGTAAAATAAAGGTTCCCCTCGCAACAGTGCCATCAACCGGCAATGCAGCGTGCTTGCGGGAGCAGAAAGAACCTGAATCCCTATGGACGAAATGACAATTTCCGCCATGCAAGCAAGGTCGGTGGCCGATTCGCAATCGGAGATGACCGAACTGGTGCTGCCCAACGACACGAACACGCTGGGAAATTTGCTGGGCGGACGATTGATGCACTTTATCGACCTTGTCGGCGCCATGGCCGCCTACCGGCACGCACGCGCCCATGTGGTAACGGCATCCATGGAACATATCGATTTTATTGCGCCCGTGCATGTGGGCGACCTGGTGATCCTGAAAGCGTCGGTGAATCGAGCTTTTCAAACATCGATGGACGTAGGCGTGAAGGCATGGGTGGAAAATGCCATGGCCGGGACGCGCCGGCATGTCTCCTCCGCCTACCTGACATTTGTCGCGGTGGATGAAAATGGACGCCGCCTGCCGGTCCCACCGCTGATCGCCGCCAGCCCGGAAGAACTGCGGCGTTATGAAGATGCGGGCCGCAGACGCCAGCAGCGTGAACAGGAACACGAGCGCAAGCGGCAGAACCACGCCGCGCGCGAGGCGCAGTCGGCAGCAGCCGCTCAGCGCTAAAGTATGCAAATCAGCTTGCAGGTGAGGAGTACAGCATGGGAAACATGATGGGAAATACGCCGCCCGGGCCGCAGCCGCTGCCGGGAATTCGCCACGTGATCGCCGTCGGATCGGGCAAAGGCGGCGTGGGCAAGACGACGATCGCGGTGAACCTGGCGATCGCGCTAGCGCGGTTGGGCAACCGCGTGGGCCTGGTGGATGCCGATGTGTACGGGCCAAACGTTCCACTGATGATGGGCAGCCGTACCCAGCCGCGCGTGCTGGAAGGCAACCTGATCGAACCCCTGGAAGCGCATGGGGTGAAATTGATCTCCGTCGGCTCCATTTCGCCGGGCGACAAACCGATGGTGATGCGCGGTCCGATGCTGCACCAGATCATCCGCCAGTTTGTGCAGCAGGTTGCGTGGGGAGAACTCGATTATCTGGTCGTCGATCTGCCGCCAGGCACCGGGGACGTCGTCATTTCGCTGGTGCAGACGGTCGCATG
>JAJZCP010000063.1 GCA_021846065.1 Acidobacteriota bacterium | reverse complement strand
AAAGTGCATCACGATCGAGCAGCCGAGAAACAGGAGCAGCTATCCGCTCTTGCGGGCGTCTCGCGGCAGAGCATTATCTCGATTGAACGAAACCGCTACGTTCCCAGCCTGGAGCTTGCCTTACGGCTGGCGCAGATATTCGACCGCACGGTCGAAGCGATCTTTCAACTGGAGGAGTTGCCATGAATACACCGGTTCTTGCCCGTATTCCCATTCTGCGGCAGTTTGTCGATGAACGTTTCCTCGAACATCGCCGCCGTGCCGCAGCGAATGCCGGCATCCTCGGCGGTGTGCTGGCCATCCTGCTCTGGTATTACGAGTTTCTCTTTGAGCATCGGTGGGACTGGCCCTTGATGACCGTTGCACTGGTTTTCGTTTCTACCAAGATGGCGCTCTTCGCCTGGTATCGCTTTCGCGACTGAATCCATGTTCAAAGCTGCTGTCAGGAGAATCAAGTATGTGCTGCTGTGATGTGACAAACAATCGGCGCGCCCGCCGGATCTATCTGCTTGCCAATCTATGTCTGGTGCTTGGCTTGTTGCCGCGCATCTTTGTTTCCCAGCAACTCTTCCATGCGCATCTCGCTGTTGATTTCTTCTCCGGCCTGTTTCTCGGCTGCTCGATCGTGATGCACTTTCGATTTCTGTTGCTGCGGCGACGTTCGCGTCAGTCGTAGAATCTCCGTCGGCGGCAGTTGACTCAAAGCGACTGCTCACCTCAGCGCAGCGCGCACCTCTGGCCGCACCAGATACAGAAACAGCAGCAGATTCAGGATGATCTGCACAACGCCCACCTCATACGGCATCGCGTGATGCAGAATCAGCCACAGGCAGTAGCTCATGGGCAAAAAGACGGCCGCAAGAGTGAGCGCCCATGCCCAGCGAAACATCCGCACCAGCCCAAAGCTCGCGATCGTAAAAAGCACCGCAATCACCAGGTACAGCGGATGTGCCTGATGCGACACCACGCGCACCGTCACCAGCGCGGAAAGTCCCAGCATATACAGCCCGATAAAGATCAGTCCGGGCAGGCGCAACAGCGGATTGCCTTGCGTCCCGGTCGCTGGATTGATCGGAATTTTCATGTGCAACTCATCGGGCAGTTCTGGTTTGTTCATCCTCTTTGCTCCTTCGCAGGATGGCATCACAACGTGTGCAGATAGGCCAGCAGGTCGTTCAGTTCCGAATCACTCACCGCCACCGGTTGCATCATCCCATGCCCATACAAAATGGTTTGCGTGATTCGCGCATCCGTCGGCGGCGCTCCGGAAGGCATCGCTTTCACCTTCGTCAATGCTTGCAAGCCCGGTCCATGCAGTCCGTGCGTCGTCGTCGGATAGTGGCATCGCGCGCAGTGTGACTGGAAGACCGCTGCGCCTCTTGCCTCCTGCGGCGTAAATTCGCTGGCCGGTTTCGAGGGCGGCAGCGGTGTGCAGCCAATCAGCAGCATCGTCGCTAGCATCGCCGCTGTACTTGCCGCTCCCGCCAACGTCACCGTCTGTCGTCTGGGGTAGTTCTGCTCGATCTTCCTGTGCTCAGTCCTGTGCTCATTCACGTGCCTATTCTATCGCGCGTTCACTCTGCCGCAGCCACTGCCAGGCATATCCTGTCCATTGCCGCCGTCGTCGCATGAGCGTGCGCATCGCCCGGCAAGTGTCCATTCACCAGAATCGAAAAAACCAGCGTCTTCCCGCTGGCCGCCGTCAGGTAGCCGCTCAGCGTGCTCACCTCGCTCAGCGATCCCGTCTTCGCCTCAATCTTTCCGTCGAGCGCGGTGTGCGCAAAGCGAGCATTCAGCGAGCCATCCACGCCGCCCTCGGGCAGGCTTTTGCGCCACTGTGCGCCCCATGGCTGATGCGCAGCATACGCCAGCAGTGTCGTATAGGCGCGCGGCGTAATCTCGTCGCTCATGCTCATCCCGGAGCCGTCATGAAAGAAAAAATCCTGCGGCGGCACGCCGGCGTTCAACAGAAACTGCCGCACCACACGAACGCCCTGCGCATAGCTGCCATCGTTGCCCAGCAGGCTTCCCAGCATGCGCAGCAGCAGCTCCGCATGCAGATTCTGGCTCACCTTGTTCGTCACCACAATGTCCTCGGCCACCGGCGGCGAAACGTGCTCGGCCAGCACATGCCTGCCCATCACCGGCGCGGAAAATGTCCTCGCCTCGACCGGATGCAACGCGACTGGAGTCGCCTGTTCCACGGCGTAATCGGTGGTCGAAGCATTCAGCCGATGCCGTGCCCGCGCCGCGCCCGACAGTGTCACGCCTCGTTCCGTCAGCAGCATCGCCAGCGAGCGCGCAGCATACTCAGCCGGGTCTTCGATCGCCATCGGAGCCGCATATCCACTGGCTGGAATCGTGCCCCACAGCCGCACCACTCGCGACCCCGGCATTCGATCCAACCCTGGCTCCGCCGTTACTCCGTCGGTCGCCAAGCGCGCCGTGTTGTTCAGCGTATAAAACGGCGTCGAGGGGGTCCACGCGGCTGTCGTCGTGCCATCGCTGTTGCTGCTCACATGCAATCGCACCACATTGTCATCCAGCGTCAGCGCTGAGACCGGCGCGCCATAACTCCACACCACATCGTCCCATCCCCAGCCCACGCCATACGGTTCCCAGGTATAGAGCGTGTCATCGCCCACCACATCGCCATCAATCGCGCGAATCCCCTGTGCCTTCACCGCATCCGCCATCGCCGCCATCGCCTCCAGCGGATCGCGCTCCGCTGTGGGATTGGCCGCAGCCTCTTCCTTGCTGCGATACGGAAAATGCCGCGCGCTCATCGTCGGATCGCCTGCGCCCAGCAGAATCAGATCGCCATGCAGCGTCCCGTTTGCATCCACCGCGCCGCGGGTCACCAGCCGCGTCGTCCACGTCAACTCATTCACGGGCAGCAGCGCTGATGCAGCCGCAGTCGTCAGCAGCTTGGTATTCGAAGCGGGCGTGAACCGTTCCTTGTCATGCAGTGCATAGATCACGCGACCATCCAGCGTAGTCACGCGAATCCCCACATGAGCCTGCGCCAGCTCCGATGTCGCAAGAATCTCGGGAATCATCGCCGCCAGGGTCGAGTCGGCGTTCTCAGCCGTAGTTCCATCCTGCGCCCATGCGCACAAACTTGCCAGCAGCAGTAAAATCGGGCAGCATCCGCGAAGAAAAATCCGTTCTTGTTTCATAGGCGGAGTGTAGTCGAATACCCACTCCTCCGAGAATCAAAAAACAGCTCACTTCGCGTGAATCTTCGAGCGAATCCACAGGTAGCCGAAGACAAACAATCCAAGGGTCCAGACAACCACCGCTGCTGGGAATCCGCAGTAGAGATACGAATCCGCATAGTTCACGCTATGGTGACCCAGCTGATTCCAGAACAGCAACGCAAAAATCGACAGCGCCGTCACCAGGAAAAATGTAAAGAATCCGGAAGCTGCCGCCAGCAGCAGGCTGGTGAAGAAGCCAAATCCCTCCAGCGGAAAGCCCAGAAACTTTCCACCCTGATCCGCCTTGTCTTCCATCGTCATCGATCTTCTCCTCCAGCCTGCTCCCGGAATGCTGCCCTGCGCGGTGCGGGGCGCCAGTGACCGCTGTCCATTCTCATGCCTGCTTCGTTAGTATAGAAAACAGTGACGATCTCTGCTCAGCATGATTGGGTATCTGCCGAAAAGGTAGCCACCCTCACCACCGTTGCCACGGCTCCCAATGGTCTGCGCTTCACCAGTTGGGCTGAGGCTCGCATCTCCCACGCCGAGATGGAGCACCTCGTCGGCGTCGTGCCGCGCATCCTCGCGCCGGCGCTCGCTGATCGCTGCTATTACTTCGTCCCGCTGGTTCTCTCCGACGGCAAGGATATCCTCGTCGCACCGGCTCATTCTGACGATGCTGCCGAGCGTGCAAGCTGCCACCGCGATCTTTCCCTCGGTTCCGTACAGGCCGTCTTTCTTTCAGCTCGACTCACCGAAGACCGCTTTGGACTGGCCTTCGAGTTCTGCATCAATGTCGCGCACAACTTCGTCGATGCGGTCGGCGTTCCAGCTTCCTTCGGCAATCTTGTCTGGTCTCAGGCTCAGGCGGGCGTCCGGGGTGAAACCAGCCGCGACGCATGGGAGGCGCGCCGCAAAGCCCTGCAACCCGAAGCCGAGGCTGCCACGCAGCCAGGCAACGAGCAGGCTCGCAAAAATTATGAGGAAGCATCCTTCACCGACGCGCTTGCCGTCTACATGCTCTCTCAGGTCACCGATATCGACTACCAGGATCTGCGCGAGCGGGAATATCCGCTGCTCGCTGCGCCGGCGCTGGCTGAGCGTCTGCGCCACATCGCAAGCCTCTTCCCACCCAACGACGGCTACGAATTCCTCATCCGCTATCGCCGTCGCGCTTAACGCTGATTTCCGTTTGTTGCCGCGCCGCACTTACTCCTTGCGCGCCTTCACCTTGAACCAGATCGGCGTGCCGTCAAATCCAAACGCCTCGCGAATCTGGTTCGCCAGGAAGCGCTCAAAGGCAAAGTGCAGCTTGATCTGCCGATCGGTAAACAGCACAAACGTCGGCGGCGCCACCGCTGCCTGCGTCATATAAAAAATCCGCACGCGCTTGGCCATCGGAACAGTCGCTCGCTGGAAGTCGATCTTGTCCAGGAAGCGATTCATCTGCCCGGTGGAAACCCGCTTGCGCCGTTGACGCCCAATCCGATCGATCTCCCGCATCACCTTGTCCAGATTCTCCCCTTCGGCTGCGGAGATAAACAGCACCGGCGCATAATCCAGATACTTCAGCGCATACCGCACCTGCTCCTCATAGATTTTTTTATCGGCCGGAGCCTTGCCATCCGTGCGTTTCGTCGTCACCAGGTCCCACTTGTTCACCACCACAATCACGCTGCGCCCGCTCTCATGCGCATAGCCGCCGATGTGCGCGTCGCTTGCCGTCACGCCTTCCGTTGCGTCAATCATCAGCAGCGCCACATCGCACATCTCCAGGTGTCGGCGGGCCATCATCACAGATAGCTTTTCGGCCATCAGGTGCGTCTTGCCTTTACGCCGGATGCCGGCTGTGTCAATCAGCCGCACACGCTTGCCATCCTGCTCAATCACCTCGTCCACCGCATCGCGCGTGGTGCCGGCAATCGGTGAAACAATCGCCCGCTTCGTTCCTGTCAGTGCATTCAACAGCGTCGATTTGCCTACATTGGGCCGGCCGATAATCGCGACCGAAGTCTCATGCTGCTCAAACTCGCCATGCGTGCGATGCAGGCCCGTTCCAGCACTCTCATCCTCGTCCTCTGCGTCCGAGTCCTCTGCGTCCGATGCATCCTTCCGCCCGGCAAAATCATCTCCCACGCCGCTTTGCGCCAGGTGGCGATTGATCACCGCTTCCGGCGTCACGCCGCTCACCTCTTCGTCAAACTCGCCCAATTCCTCCTCAGCCAAATCGGTCGCCGCGAGGCTCGCCTCGTCTGCCTCCGGCGCAGGCAACAAAGCGAAGACCGCGTCCAGCAGTTCGCCAATCCCGCGTCCATGCTCGGCGCTCACCGGATATACGTCGCGAATGCCAAGCTGGCGAAAATTCTCCGCCGCCGCTTCAATCGCCGCGCTTTCCACCTTGTTCACCACCAGAAAGACAGGCTTCCCACCGCGAATCAGCATCCGTGCCAGATCGTAATCCGGCGAAGCAAGCTCCGTGCGCGCATCCACCACCAGCAGCAGCAACTCCGCCTCAGCCAGCGCCGTCCGCGCCTGCTCATAAATCTCGCTTGGAATCAGTTCCGCATCGTTCGGCACAATGCCGCCTGTATCCACCAGCCGGATCACGCGGCCATCCCACTCCACATCGCCATAGATGCGGTCGCGCGTAATCCCAGGCTCGTCGCCCACAATCGAGCGGCGCGAGTGCGTCAGCCGGTTAAACAGCGTGGATTTCCCCACATTCGGGCGACCCACAATCGCCACCACCGGCAATCCTGTGCTCGCAGAACTCGACGCAACAACCGTCTTGTGATATTTCGACAAAGAAGACTCCATTTCATAGCTGCCGGATATCTCCGCAGCCGACCCAATGGCACTCAATACCAGATGCGCTCTACACCGTAGTGATCGAAAGAGACATCACGACTGAGCAGTGGCGTGCGCATATCCAGTGCTTGCGCAACCAGAAGCCGGTCAAACGGATCTCGGTGATACCGTGGCAACAGACCCGATGCAATCGCCTGTCCCACTGTAATCCCCGCGATACAAAAGCCTGCTTCCGTCTCTCGCTGTTCAAAATCTACCAGCAGTGCGGCCACATCCAGCTTCCCTGCGCCCGACTTCACCGCCAATTCCCACGGAGTTACGACAGAAAGAAATCCCGTATGCTCGGTATCCGTCAAAAGATCCAGGCACTTCGGCGGCAATAACCCTGGCGCGATGCGAAACCAGAGATAGGTATGTGTATCGATCAGATACTTCATTTCCTTTCAATATCTCCAGCCGACAACGACGTTGGCATCGCAACCGCTTGCCCACGCAGTTTGTTCTCCAGCGGAGTATCAAAACCATAGGCCGACAACTGATCTGCGTTCAGAGGTTCCAGTGCAGATTCGTCGAAAGCCGCCAGACTTTCAAATCCACCCGGCTGTCTGCGCGGACTGGACTTTTTCACCGGCTCAAACGGCACCAGCTTCGCCACCGGATGCGACCCGCGCATCACGATCACCTCTTCGCCTGCCTCCACCTGCTTCAGCAGACGAGAAAAGTGTGTCTTTGCCTGATGTACCGTATACGCCATGGACTAAGTATACTTAGTCCACTTTTTGCGGTCAATTCCAACTGTCGCGCAAACTCACTCCCGCAAACCCGCTCCCCGCAAATACTCATCGTTCCTCCCGCAGTCCTTCGCCCATCCTCGCTACTATGGAGACTGGCCCCCAGGATTTCGCCAGCAGAATGCGGCAGCGTCTGGAGCAGGGCAGCGAGGACAGACCGTTTGCCACAGAAACTCACGGCAGCAGAGACAGAAGACCCGGGCAGGGAAGCCGCTGCGGAGTTCCGCTCACTCCCGTCGCTCCACGCGTTCTTTGCTCCCGGCGGCATCCTGCAACAGTCGTCGTTGCCTTACGAATCCCGTCCCGGTCAGCTCACCATGGCGCGCGCCGTCGAGCAGGCGCTCGAAGAAAAGCGCCATCTCATCGTCGAGGCTGGCACGGGCACAGGCAAAACCCTTGCCTATCTGCTTCCCGCGCTGCGCTCCGGTCGTCGCGTCGTCATCTCCACGGGAACCAAGGCTCTTCAGGATCAGCTCATCTCCCGCGACATTCCGTTTCTGGAGTCGCTGCTCGGTCCGCTGCGCGTCTGCGTCATGAAGGGCCGCGCCAACTATCTCTGTCGTCACAAACTGGTCACCCTCGCGCGTCAGCCCGTGCTCACCGGCCTCGACCACGTCCGTCAGCTTCAGCAGATTCAGGACTGGGAGCAGCACACCGAAACCGGCGATCGCTCCGAGCTTGCCGACCTGCCCGAGGTCAGCGATCTCTGGTCGCGCATCGACGCCCGCAGTGAGGCCTGTCTCGGTTCCACCTGTCCGGATTACCAGCGCTGTTTCATCACTGAGATGC
>JAJZCP010000062.1 GCA_021846065.1 Acidobacteriota bacterium | reverse complement strand
TACCAACTGAGCTACGTCGGCCAGCGCCAGAGTCGATTCTACAGGGCTTGGCGGTGGAGGTAAAGGGCGCGCCGGGGGATGGATGCGCAGCAGGCGGAATCGGCACAGAAAACCGCTTCAAAAATCGCCCTGTCCGCCCCAGCAAAAATCCCTCAAAACATTGATAAATCGACGCTTAATGCCCCGATCAAGCGCGCTTGACAGCCCGTCCCAGCCATCCTAAGCTGGGTCCATACCGCTTCTGGCGGCCTTGCCTCTGCCAAAGCGGCTTCTTTGCGGGAAGGGTTGTTGCGGAGCGCAACAGCTCTTCCAGTTTTCCCCTCTGTCACTCCTGCGGTCCAAAAACTCGCACCGACATCAGAACAAACGAGCCTCCCCAGGTCTGTGTTGTCTCCCGCCTCCGCGCATCCATCCCCCGGCGCGCCCTTTACCTCCACCGCCAAGCCCTGTAGAATCGACTCTGGCGCTGGCCGACGTAGCTCAGTTGGTAGAGCAACTGATTCGTAATCAGTAGGTCGCCGGTTCAACTCCGGCCGTCGGCTCCATTCCTTCGTCCTTCCCGCGCTCCAGCCGACATTCCCCACTCGCCCATCCGTCCCGCCCGCTGCGCCGTGGATTGTTAAAGGAATGTTACAATCTTCCTTGCGCGCAATCGGCTGTATCCTGTTGCCGGACTCTGCTCATGAACCTCTACCTCATGCGCCACGCCAACGCTGGCGTGCGCAAGGAAAATCCAGCGCTCGATGCCAAACGCGGCCTCATCAAGGAGGGCAAGCAGCAGTGCATGCTCATGGCCGGCGTGCTCAGCGCCATGAACGCGCAGATCGATGCCATCGTCTCCAGCCCGCTCAAGCGCTCGCTCCAGACCGCGCAGTTCGTCGCCACCGAGATCGGCTTCGAGCAGTCCGTCGTCGTCTCCGCCGCGCTTGCTCCCGCCGCCGATTATGCGGCCTTCCACGAGATGCTCGCGCAGTTTGAATCGAGCGAGGGCCTGCTCGTCGTCGGCCACAATCCCAATCTTCAGCTCTTCCTCGGACGCCTGCTCACCGGCAACGGCGGAGCCGCTCTGCGCCTGCGCAAAGGCGCCATCGCCCGCGTGGACATGACGCGCCGACCGCCTCAGTTGCACTGGCTCATCGATCCGCGCCTCACCCGCACCATCTACAGCAGCGTCACCAAAAGCTCGCGCCCGAAGACCTCGCGGAAGTAAGCCGCCTCCTTGCGCAGCGACCACAGCTCCAGCTCCGCGCCCGTCCGTCCCGGCTCCAGCTCCAGCATCACCCGCTTCGGATACACGCGCGCCCTCACTCGCACCACATCCGACGCGCGATCCTGATTCAGCGCAATCGCCAGCCGCAGCAGAACAACAGCCCGCCGCACCGGCTCGTGATCCTCCGCCGCCAGATTCCGCATCGCCCGATCATCCGGCTGCGGCCTCGACTTGCCCAGATACCGCGCAATCGCTGACACCAGCGTCCGCTGCTGCTGGCTGAATCCATAAATCTCCGACGCCGCAATGATGTACTGCGTATGCCGGTGATGCCCCTGGTGATTCAGAAACTTCCCCGTCTCGCTCAGCACCGCCGCCGTCTCCAGCCACGTCCGATACTCGCCCGGCAGCCGATGCAGCGCGGCCAGTTCGTCAAAAAGCTGCGCCGCATGCGCCCGCACCGGCTCGGCCTGCCTCGGGTTCACGCCAAATCGCACCGCCGTCGCCAGCACGCTCTCCCACCGCTCCTGCTCAAACCGCTCATGCGTCACCGCGCGCTCGTCGCGCTCGGCCAGCATCTGCGCCAGAATCCCGTCCCGCACCCCCATCGTCGAATAGCGAAACCCCGTCAGGTGAAACGACTCCAGCAGCGCCGCATAGACCCACGTCCCGGCCACGATAATCTCCGCGCGTCGCACGCCAATCCCCGGCACCGCAACGCGCTCGGCCAGTGTCATCCTGCGCAGCCGCCGCGCCAGCAGCCTCACCTCCCGCGTCGTCACGCCGTCCCGGGCAGCGCCGACACCGCGGCTTTTTGCGCTCATCTTCGTCCTTGCCGATTTCGCCAGCGCCGATTTCCCAGCCCAAGCCTTGCCCGCGCCCAGCTTGCCCGCCCCAGCCTTGCCCGAGAAAATCCCATGCGCCTCGGCCAGCGCAGCCGCCGTGCCCGACGTCGCAATCACCTGCGGCGGCCTGGAAGATGGAAGCCGTGGCAGAGGATTTGCCAGTCTTTGCGAGGCTTTCACCAGGTTGTTCTGGCGTTCCTTCACTATCGCTTCGCGCCGATCTCCGTCTGCGCGCGATCCAGATCCTCTGGTATGCCGATATCCAGAAAAAATCCGGTCTTTGTATAGACCCCGTGCGGCATTGCAGCCAGCCTCGGATACAGCAGGTCTGACTCAAAGGAAAACTTCGTCGGCATCTCCATCGGCCACGCGAACTCGCGCTTCAGCAGATACACTCCGCCGTTGATCCATCCCGGCCCGGCCACTCCCTTTTCTACAAACCGCATCACCCGACCGTCCTCAACTTCCACGCCTCCATAGCGCGCCCGATCCTCCACGTGGCTCAGAGCCATCGTGAACTCCACTCCCGACGCGACATGCTGCTCCAGCATCGCACGATACTCCAACTCCAGCCACGTATCGCCGTTCAGCACGAACACATCCGCAGCGCTCGCACATTCCATCGCCAGCCGTATCGCCCCGCCGGTGCCCAGCGGTTCGGTCTCGATCGCGTACCGAATTTCCAGCCCCTTCCACGCATCGCCGAAGTGTCCTGTGATCGCCTCTCGCAGATGGCCCACCGACAGAATCACCCGCTCAAATCCAGCCTCTCGCAGCCGATCCAGCAGCAGCTCCAGAAACGGTCTGCCTGCCACCGGTGCCATCGGCTTCGGCACTCCATGCAGACGCGATTGCAACCGCGTCCCCAGGCCGCCGGCCAGAATCATCGCTTCCATGCTGCCTTCCTGTTCCTGACTCGCTAACTCGCAAAATACTCCAGCCCGAAACACGCTCGCTCCACTAGTCCGCACAGCGTATGCTCCAGCACCAGATGACACTCCTGAATATGCTGCGTAATCCGCGACGGCACCCGCACCACCGCGTCGCACAGATCCTTCATCGCGCCACCCTCCTGCCCGGTCAGCCCGATGCTCCGTATCCCCATCGCGCGACACTGCCGCAGCGCCAGCAGAATGCTCGGCGAATTCCCCGAGGTCGAAATCGCCAGAAACACATCCTCCGGTCGTCCCACCGCCTCGATCTGCCGCTGAAACACCTTGTCGTACCCATAATCATTGCCCACTGCCGTCAGAATCGAGCTATCCGTCGTCAGCGCCAGCGCATGCATCGCCGGACGGTCTTTCGTCAGGCGGCTCACAAACTCCGCCGCCATGTGCTGCGCATCCGCCGCGCTGCCGCCGTTGCCGGCAATCATCAGCTTGCCGCCCTTGCTCAGGCGATTTGCCACCTCGCGCGCCTCCCGCATCAGCGTCCCCAGAATCTCCTTGTCCGCACGCATCGAGCTCAGCGCAGCCACCGACCGCTCCATCTGCTCCTGCGCAAACTCTCTCATCGCATCCGCCATGCTCGCGCTCCCTCCCGCGTAAAGTGACAACCGTAGACCACTCCCGCGTCTTCGCCCTCCCCCAATGCCCTGCTCACATCCTGCTTCCGCATCGGATCCGCCAGAAAGATCATGAATCCGCCGCCGCCAGCGCCTGAGATGCGTGCGCAATAGGCTCCCGCCTCCAGCGCGCGATGATACAGTCGATCAATTCGTTCATTCACAATTCCCTTCGCCATCCTCCGCTTCGCATCCCAGCTTGCGCGCAGCACGTCGTGCAGTTGTTCAAAATCCCCTCGCAGCAGCGCCTCTTTCATCCGCAGTGACTCCTGCTTGATCTGGTGCATCGCCTCCAGTGCATCCGCATTGTTTGTCTCCACGTTTCGCGCCTGCTCGCTGATGATTCCCGCCGACTCACGCGATGCCCCCGTGTACAACAGCACTATCGAAGCCTCCAGCTCGGCCACCACCCCCTGCGAAATCCGCAGTGGATTCACCAGCACTCGCCCCTGAGCGCCAAATTCCATGAAGTTAAACCCGCCAAACGCCGCCGCGTACTGGTCCTGCCGACCGCCGTTCATTCCCGCGCGCGTGCGCTCAATCTCCCACGCCGCATTCGCCAGCTCGTAGTCATCCAACGGATATCCCAGCCACTCCGCGTACGCGCGCAACATCGCCACCACCAGCGTCGAAGACCCACCCAGCCCTGAACCCGCCGGCACATCCGCCCGCGTCGTCAGTCGCACTGAAAGCAGCTTCTCGTCGGCAAATTTCTCCTCGACAAAAAGGTGAACATGCTTCAGCAGGTCAAGATTCCCATCCATAGGAATCGCTCCGCCGCTTCGCTCATAACGAGCCGATTTCTTCTGATCGCAGGAGACAAATTCCAGCTTGCCCTCAGCCAGTGGCTCAATCGTCGCATACACGTAATGCCCGATCGTCGCATTGAGGATTGCGCCTCCATACGTGTCGCAATACGGAGACACATCCGTCCCTCCACCTGCCAGCCCCAGGCGAAGCGGCGCCCGCGAACGAATCTTCATCCCTGATCCTCTCCCGTATCCACTCCGACGCAGTCACTCGGCGCGCTTCGGCGTAGTTCTCGAACCTGCAATCTTTGCCTGTCTGATTATTGTAGAGTGACACTGTCACTCGTTGGTTAAGGTCGTGGTCAACCTGTCAGTATTATTCTGCCAGAACCCGATCCTTGCCCTGTTGAGGTGCTCGCAGGAGTGGGGGAGTGCTTGACGAGGTGGAAGTTGAAGGCAAGACCTGGAAGGAACGCCTGGCGTGATCGGGCATTCAGAGTTCTCCTCGGCAACTCCCGCTGACAGCTCAGCCCTCGACACGAATACTTGTTTCTGATCTCCTGTACACTACCGCCATGACGATCCTCTTGCTGGAGCATTCCTTCGAGTGGTTTGGCAAGCATGCTGGTCTCGGGCTGCTGCGAGAACATCTGCTCCGCAACGGATGCCCGGTGGAATCAATTTACCCCATGCCAGGGGCCTTCCACAGAATGATCGGCAAAGCCTACTCAACGGCGCTCCGCCTGCCCGCCAGAAACCAGACAACGGCCGCCGCAGAGATGCGCTTTGCATTGAAACTGCGCATGCTCCGGTATGCCGGACACGTCCTTAATATCGAATACTACCTGCCGCTCGCCGGCGTCCTGAAAGGCAACGGGAATTGGGTGGCAACCCTGCATCAGCCGCGTCGCTGGTGGACCCCGGAGATGCTTGATCAGTTGCGCGAAGTGCCTCGGCTGATTGTCCTCAGCGAGAACTTCATCTCCGAGTTCAGCGACGTGCTGCCCCGATCGCGGATGACCCTGTTACCTCATGGCGTGAACGCGGAATTCTTTCGCCCCAACGAAGAAATGCGCTGCCGCCATCACAAGCATCTGCTTTATGTCGGCACCTGGCTGCGCAACTCGCAGATGTTCAGTCGGCTCGTACCCCGGATTGCCGAGCGTTTCCCCGATGTCGTCTTCGATCTCGTCGTCCCTGGGCCTGCCAGAACAGATCCCGCGCTGACCGCCCTGCTTCATCACCCGGCCGTGCGATGGCACCAGAATCTCTCCGATGACGAGCTGCGCAATCTCTATCAGAAGGCCACCGGCATGCTGATGCCCATGGAGGACAGCGGTGCCAACAATGCCATCGTCGAGGCGCTGGCCTCCGGCCTGCCGATTCTTACCACCGATGCCGGAGGCATCCGCTCCTATGGCGGCGGAACGATCTTTCCGCTCGTCGCCAACAATGACGACGAAGCACTACTGGAGATGGCCAGCGATTTTCTCGCCGATACCTCCCTGCGCGAATCCACTGGAGCCGCAGCGCGCCGCTTTGCCGTCGAGCATCTGGACTGGACTGTAGCGGCAAGAAAGTATATGGAAACCTATCGCACTCTTGGATTCATGGCCAGATGATGGCGATCCCCACCTCACCCGCAAGGCGCGCATGAAGCTCTCGAACATCTGGTCCTGGACAAAGATTCTGACGGGTTTTTTTTCACTGCAACTGCTGGTGCAGGCCATCTCGGCCCTCATCGGCATCGTGATCGTACGCGTGGTCGACAAACACGAATACGCTTTTTACACCATTACCAACGCCTTTCTCGCCTCCGCCTCCAATATGGCCGACAGCGGCATAACCGTTGCGCTCACGGCAATCGGAGGCAGGGTCTGGCAGGATCGCATCGGCTTCGGACGCCTGATCAATACCGCCTTCAGCATCCGAAAGTGGTTCACACTGATCGTCATCGTCTTCATCGTCTGCTCGTTGCCCGTGATGCTCTTTCGCAACGGCGCTACGGGGATGAAAATTTCGGGCCTGACAGGAGCGCTGATTCTCTCCGTGCTTTTTCAGTTCGGCGCGGGCATTTACCTCATCGTTCCGCAGTTGCACTCCGACTATAAGCTGTTGCTGCGTGTCGCGCTCTACTCCGCGCTCCTGCGCGCAGCGCTGCTGGCCATTGCCTGGCTCACCGTACTCAACTCGTTCACCGTGGTGCTGATGAACTGCGCCGCATTTGCCTTCACCATGTGGATTTACCGGCGCTATGCCCGCAAACAAGTGGACCTGACCGCAGCGCCTGATCCCGATATACGCAGGTCGATTCTCCGGATTGTGCGCAAACAGGTTCCCTACGAACTGTACGGCGTACTCTCTGGCCAGATCAGCATCTTTCTCATGACGCTGTTCGGCACCAACTCCAGGGTCGCCGATGTCGGTGCGCTCTCGCGCATCGGCATGCTCTTCGCGGCGATGACCGGCGTGCTGACAAACATCCTCATTCCCCGTTTCGTCCGCTGTCAGGACAACAAGCGTCTGACCGGATTGTTCCTGAAAATTCTTCTTCTCTTCTGTGCCGCGGTCTGTTCCATCCTGATTCCCGTGGGACTGTTCCCGGAACAGGTGATCCGAATTCTGGGAAGCCAGTATGCAAGCCTCGGTCGGGACTGCCTGCTGGCCGTCAGCGTTTCTGTTGTGGCCACGCTCCTCGGCGCCGTATGGACGATTAACTCCAGCCGCGGCTGGATCATTCCCGCCTGGATCGGTCTCAGTGTCGGCATCGGCGCTCAGATTCTCAGCCTTCTCGCCTTCAATATCCACACGGTACACGGCGTTCTCATGATGGGTCTGAGTGTGAACTGTGCTGGCCTTGCCATCAATCTTCTGGCAAGCCTGTGGTTTCTGCATCGGGCCAGCAGAAACCTCGATGTGCGGCTTTGAAGAAGAATCACGATTCCTGCGCACGAGCCAACATCGCGCGGCGCGGCTTCTCCTGAGGGAACGCTGTGCGAGTCTCCAGCCTCGCCGCGTGTGCCAATCGTGAAACAGCCTTCAGGATCAGTCAGCTTTCCCCACGGAATGATCCTGATACGCTTTCTGCAGCACATAGAAAGCCTGCTTCTTCTGGCCCTGGTCGCTGATCAGTCCCTTGCGGTTGAATCCATCCTGAATGCCGGGCAGCACGCGCACCGGCGAGCGGAAATCCATGAGCACCCACGGACTCATGCCGCGAAGCTGTGAAATTTTGTTCAGCATGACG
>JAJZCP010000061.1 GCA_021846065.1 Acidobacteriota bacterium | reverse complement strand
TTGGCCCGCTGGACACAAACGAACTGGAAGGTGCTGAGCGCGCGGCGACGGCGCGGAAGAACCACGCAATTGTCGAGGGCGTGGTGAGTGGCATCGCCGGGTATGGAAACTGCTTTGGAGTGCCCAATCTCAGCGGCGAGACGAAGTTTGAGCCTTGCTACAGCGGAAATCCCCTGGTGAATGCCTTTGCGCTTGGACTGATGCGCCTGGATGAGATTTTTTATGGCAAGGCCGCCGGCATCGGCAATCCGGTGATCTATGTGGGCGCCAAGACAGGACGCGACGGGATTCACGGAGCCACCATGGCCTCCGAGGAGTTCCACGAAGGAACGGAAGAAAAACGTCCCAATGTGCAGGTCGGCGACCCGTTTATGGAAAAGCTGTTGATGGAAGCTTGCCTGGAGGCAATGCAGACAGGCGCTATCGTCGGCATACAGGATATGGGCGCAGCCGGACTGACCTGCTCCACCTGTGAGATGGGCGCGCGGGGCGGCGTGGGTGTGGAGATTGAGCTGGATGAGGTGCCGCAGCGCGAGACCGGCATGTCGAGCTATGAGATCATGCTCTCCGAAAGCCAGGAGCGGATGCTGCTGGTCGCCGAGCGAGGACGCGAGGATGAAGTGCTGCGCGTCTTTGCCAAGTGGGGGCTGGACGCAGTCACCGTGGGACGCGTGATCGCCGAGCCGCGCATGCGCGTCAGGCACCACGGCGTGCTCATGGCCGATATTCCCAACCAGTCTTTGACGGATGATGCGCCGGTCTACCGTCGTCCGGTGGGCGAGTGGCGCGCGCCGGTGAGCGCCGAAATTCCGGCCGAGGCGCTCGATCGGTTGACGATGCAGCGGGACTATGCCGCGGACCTGCGGAAGCTGCTGCGAAGCGCCAATGCCTGCTCGAAGCGCTGGGTACACGAGCAGTACGACACGATGGTGCAGACGAATACGGTGCTGGGTCCGGGGATGGGCGAAGCCGGGGTGATGCGCATCAAAGGTACGGCCAGGGCGGGTACAGACAAAGCGGGTACAGGCGAAGCCGGACGTGAGCGCGGACTGGCGATGGCTGTCGATGGTAACGGGCGGTGGTGCTGGCTCAATCCGCGGCTGGGCGCAATGCACGCCGTCGCCGAGGCAGCCCGGAAGGTGGCTGCCGTAGGCGCAGAGCCGGTGGCGGCGACCAATTGTCTGAACTTTGGAAATCCGGAGAAACCCGAGATTATGGCGCAGTTTTCGGCGGCCATCGATGGACTGGCCGAGGCGTGCGTGGCGCTCGGAACACCGATCACCGGCGGCAATGTTTCGCTTTACAACGAGACGCGTGGCGTGGGGATTTATCCCACGCCGGTCGTCGGTGTCGTGGGCATCATCGAGGATGTCTCACGCGCTGTGCCGTCTGGATTTCAGCGGGCGGGTGAGGCGGTCATGCTTCTGTGGCCGAAGGCGGAGCCAGACATGCCGGAGCCAAAGCTCGCCGTGCCGTTTGAGCCGGTTGGAATCAATCCCTACATCGTCTATTCGCTGGTGCCGGTCGATGAAGCCGAGCTTGCGCCGGAAGGTGATCCGGCGCACCCAGAGTCGCAGCGCGAGGCGCTGCGGCAGTTTGGCTCCTCGGAGTATGCGCGGGTGGTGCTGGGCAGCGTGTGGGGCGCGCCGCCAGAGCTGAATCTGGCGGCTGAGGCGCGCCTGCACAAGTTGCTGGTGCGGCTGGCCGAGCGCAGGCTGGTGACTTCAGCAAGAGATATCTCCGACGGCGGACTGGCCGTCGCCCTGGCCCAGGCGTCGCTGGCGCACGGAGTGGGAGCGATTGTGGAACAGGCTCCGGCACTGGCGGCCGCGCCGCTCTTTGGCATCTTTGCCGAGCCGGCCTCGACGATGGTGGTTTCTGTGCCCACCAAACACATGAGCGAGATTGAGAAACTGGCCGAGGAATTTGGCTACAACGCGGCGCGCGTCGGCACAACCGGTGGCGAGCGGCTGGAGATTTCCATCTACGGAGAGACGGTGATCAGCGCAGCGTTGCCAGATTTGCGCAGCGAGTGGGCCGATGCGCTGGAAACAGCACTTCACGAAGAGGTGATGGCATGAACGTCGCGCGGCTCTACGAAGCGGTTCCTGGAATAGCCGATACAGCAGTCAACGTGGAGATGCAGAACCGTGCCGCAGAGGAGCGTGATCCCGACACCTTGCGCGAAGAGTGCGGCGTGATGGCGGTCTCTGGGCACCCTGAGGCCGCGCGCCAGGTCTATCTGGGGCTTTATGCCTTGCAGCACCGAGGTCAGGAGTCGGCGGGGATTGCCACTGCGAATGGGCAGACGCTCAGCAATATCAAGGGCATGGGGCTGGTGTCGGAGATCTTTACTGAAGATGTGCTGGCCAAGCTGCCGGGAAGCCTGAGCATCGGACACACCCGCTATTCGACCACCGGAGATTCGGCGTTGCTGAATGCCCAGCCGATCCGCGTCGAGTCCACGAAGGGGCTTATCGCCATTGCCCACAACGGAAACCTGGTCAACCTGGGCAATCTGCGCACCAGGCTGGAGCGCGCCGGCGCGTACTTCCAGACCACTTCCGACTCCGAGATCATTGTTCAGTTGATTGCGCACTCACAGGCGGGAACGCTGGTCGATGCCATTGCCGATTCGCTCAAGCAGGTCGAAGGCGCGTTTTCCATCGTGATGATGACGCGAGACCGCATCTTTGCCGCGCGCGATCCGCGTGGTTTTCGTCCGCTTTCGATGGGCCGTATTCGTAACAACGATGGGCCGGATACCATTGTCTTCGCTTCGGAGACGTGCGCCTTTGATCTGCTTCGGGCCGAGTATGAGCGCGACGTGGAGCCAGGTGAACTCGTCATGGTGACCGAGGACGGAGTCACCAGTCGCTACTACGCGCAGGGGGTTCAGCAGTCCAGCTGCATCTTTGAGCATGTTTACTTTGCGCGGCCCGACAGCCGGATTTATGGGCGCTGGGTGCAGGAAAGTCGCGAGCAGATGGGTCGTCAACTCGCGCGTGAGTCCCATGTCCCTGCCGATCTCGTCGTGCCGGTGCCGGATTCCGGCGTGACGGCGGCGATTGGGTATGCCGCCGAGGCTGAAATTCCATTTCGTTTGGGGCTGATCCGCAATCACTACGTTGGGCGGACCTTCATCGAGCCAGAGCAGCGCGTGCGCGATTTTGGCGTCAAGCTCAAGCTGAATCCCGTAAGGAACCTGCTGGAGGGCAAGCGCATCATCCTCATCGACGACTCCATCATCCGCGGAACGACGAGCCGGAAGATCGTGCGCATGGTGCGTGGCGCGGGAGCAACCGAAGTGCATCTGCGCATCAGTTGCCCGCCGACGATCTCGCCCTGTTTTTACGGGGTCGATACTCCCAGCAAACGCGACCTTATCGCCGCCAACAAATCCATCGAAGAAATTCGTCAGTTTATTGAAGCCGACTCGCTCGCCTATCTCTCGCTGGATGGCCTGGTTCACTGCTGCGATGAGACGGGCAGGACTGGATTCTGCACGGCCTGCTATACAGGCAACTATCCCACGCAATGGGTCGATGTGGATGAGATTCTGCCTGCAAAAGCGGTGTTGGAAGTACAGATGAGTTTTCCCGAGCGGTAAGCCATTCCCAGTGCGGTGAACCGGTTTCAGTGGATGCTGTGCCATCGATGGCGTCCGTCTGGAATTGGATTTCTTGCGGATGTATCGGGCGATTCCAGCCACTTGCCTGCTGCTCACAAATCGACCCGGTCGATGAAGTTTTTCCTCAATCGCAATCACGAGTTCTGCGTGAGTGGTAGACTCGGCTTGCTCCAGGGGCGAGGTGTGAGGATGAACCAAACCGTATCGTTACGAATTGGCTGTGTTTCGTTTTTGATGGTTGCAGGGCTGCTGGCGTCCGGGATCGTCTCCGCACAGAGTTCACCCGCAAAAGTTCAGGTGAAAGCCGATGGTGCGGTGATGATTCCGGCTGAAACGGTGCCACAGTCGTCGAACCTGAGCGCGGCGGCGCGACAGTATGTCACGGAGCATCTGGAACAGATGCAGGATCCGGAGATCGTGAAGCAGGATGCGGGTGTGCCACGCTTTATGAAGCCGTATCTGGCATGGGATCGGCAGAGATTTGCAGTGGATCGCAAGGAGATGAAGATCGGCGGCGTGCACGTGTATGTCTACACGCCGCGTGGAGGAGTGAAGGCAGCGAATCGCGGGCGTGTGCTGATGAACCTGCATGGGGGTGGATTTACGGGCTGCTGGCCGGGTTGCGCGGAACTGGAGTCGATTCCACTGGCGGCGCAGATGGGCGTGAAGGTGGTCAGTGTGGATTATCGCGAAGGGCCAAAGGATCGGTTTCCTGCGGCGAGCGAAGATGTGGCAAGCGTCTATCGGGAGTTGCTGAAGCAGTATGCGGCGAAGAGCATCGGGGTGTATGGATGTTCTGCGGGCGGAATGCTGACGGCGATGTCGCTGGCGTGGTTTGAAGCGCACGGACTGCCGATGCCGGGAGCCGATGGCATCTTCTGCGCCTCGGCAGGAGGGTTTGGCGGAGATGCGCAGTACATCGCGTTTCCTCTGGGTGAGGCGCGGATGCCGCCTGCGGCTGCGCCGGGAGCACGACAACTGGGATATTTCGCAGGGACGAATCCGGACGACCCGATGGTGGCGCCGATTCGATCGGCTTCGACGCTGGCGAAGTTTCCACCGACACTTCTGATTACCGGAACGCGAGACTTTGCGATGAGCGGCGCGATCGAGACCGAACTGGCGCTGCACAAGGCGGGCGTAGCGACAGAACTGCACGTGTGGGACGGGCTGTTCCACGGATTTTTCTATAACGCAGAAGTGCCGGAGTCGCAGGATGCGTTTGCGGTGATGGCGGAGTTTTTCAGTCGTCGTCTGGAACGTTCAACCCGCTGAGCGCGCGGCCAGATGATTCCGGCTGCGCGCTGAATGCTCAGGAAGCCGATGGCGCGGACTCAGAGGCTTGAGTGGAAGCGGGAGCGGAGCCAGCGGCTGCATCGCTGGATGTGGAAGCACTGGATGGGGCTGCACTGGAGGCGGAACTCGAGCCACCGTCAGACGAAGCCGATGCTCCTTTGGGCGCGTAGTCGTTGATGTACCAGCCGGAGCCTTTGAACTGCAGGGCGGGAGCCGAGATGGGGCGAACCAACTCGCCGGAGCAGCGTGGACAGACGCGTTCCGGTTCTGCGGAAAAGCTTTGAATTTTTTCGAAGCTGTAGCCGCAGGCTTTGCAGCGATATTCATACAGGGGCACGGTTGCAACCTCCGAAAAAGTGACGATCTTTCACCATTGTACGCAGCGACAACCAGCGCCTGTTAACCCTATCCGGACGGTGGCGCCGGGAGTCAGTTTTCTCCTATCGAGGAGAGTGGAATACCGGGTGTATTCAAGCGACAAAGGACGAAGAGATGAGGAAAATTGGCCCCGGCCCTTCGGGTTGCGGAGAAAATGGGGCCATCCTTCGTTGTCGGACTCGAATTTTAAACTACCAAACCCCTCGTCCTCCGTCTTGTCTGGCCCCATTTTCCCTCGCAACGCCATCCGCCCGGGTAGTGTGAACAGGCCCTAACGGACTGGAAGACCGCTTGTTGCCGCTGCTGCAAACGCTGGCCGCTTCAGTAGCGATAGGTTTCGGGCTTGAACGGACCTTCCACGGAGACGCCGATGTACTCTGCCTGACGCGGCGTGAGGGTGGTGAGCCTGACCCCGATCTTTTCCAGATGTAGCCGCGCAACCTCTTCATCGAGTCGCTTGGGCAGGGTATAGACGCCGATTTTGTAGGTGTCTCGATTGGCCCAGAGATCGATCTGCGCCAGCGTCTGGTTTGAGAAGCTGTTGCTCATGACAAAGCTGGGATGGCCGGTGGCGCAGCCGAGATTGACCAGTCGGCCTTCGGCAAGGATGAAGATGCTGTGGCCGTCAACGAAGGTGTACTGATCGACCTGGGGCTTGATGTTGACGCGTGTGACGTCAGCGGAGGCGTTGAGGCGATCCATCTGGATTTCGTTGTCGAAGTGGCCAATGTTGCAGACAATGGCCTGATCTTTCATCTGACGCATGTGTTCCAGCGTCAGAATATCCACATTGCCGGTGCAGGTGACGTAGATGTCCCCGCGGCCGAGGGTGTCTTCGACGGTGGTGACCTCGAAGCCTTCCATGGCGGCCTGCAAAGCGTTGATGGGGTCGATTTCGGTGACGATGACGCGTGCGCCCATGCCACGGAGCGAGTGTGCTGAACCTTTGCCGACATCGCCGTATCCGCAGATGACGGCAACTTTGCCGGCGACCATGACGTCCGTGGCGCGCTTGATGCCGTCGGCGAGGGATTCGCGGCAGCCGTAGAGGTTATCGAATTTGGATTTGGTGACGGAGTCGTTGACGTTAATCGCAGGCACGAGCAGTTTGCCCTGCTCCATCATTTTGTAAAGACGATGAACGCCGGTGGTGGTTTCTTCAGAGACGCCACGCCACTCGGTGACGACTCGATGCCAGTGGTCGGGGTCTTCGGCATGCACGCGACGGAGTAGATCCTTGATGACCTGCTCTTCGTGAGAGCCGGAGGGTGAGTCGATCCAGCGATCGCCGTTTTCCAGCTCGTAGCCTTTGTGGATGAGCAGGGTGACGTCGCCGCCGTCATCGACGACGAGCTGCGGGCCGAGGCCGTCGCGGTGGCGGAGCGCCTGATAGGTGCACCACCAGTACTCTTCGAGCGATTCGCCCTTCCAGGCGAAGACAGGTACGCCGGAGACGGCAATGGCCGCGGCGGCGTGGTCCTGCGTGGAGAAGATGTTGCAACTGGCCCAGCGGACATCGGCACCGAGCGCTGTAAGCGTTTCAATGAGCACCGCGGTCTGGATGGTCATGTGGAGCGAGCCGGTGATACGTACGCCGGCCAGCGGACGCTGCGGCGCATATTTGCGGCGGATGGACATGAGACCGGGCATCTCCTGCTCGGCGATGGTGATTTCCTTGCGGCCCCAGTCGGACAGCGAAAGGTCAGCGACTTTGGAATCCAATGCAACAGCTTCAAGTGTAGCGACAGCCATTTTTTCTCCCGTTCCCTGATCTGAAATCAGAGAAAACTTGTCTCCTCAAGGGTATCACCGGAGTAACTTCCGATGCCCAGCGGAGGCGTCCGGAGTGCAAACTGCTGTGCACCGAACGAAAATTCATCCCGATGAATTGCAAAGTACGGAAACGAGCGCTACGGATGGAAACGATTGGCGCGCTCAAACTCTTCACGCAACTCCGGAGTGCGCAGGTTTTCACGCAGGTGGGCCAGGCGCTGCTCCAAAGCCAGAAGCGCTGCGGCGATGGCATCGGCATTGGTGGAGGCGATGTCGCGCCACATGCTGAAAGGGCTGGCACCAAGCCGGGTCATCTCGCGCAAAGCGCGTCCGCCAATCCGGGTGCGCGATGCGTCGTCACCGAGTCGCATCTGCAACTCAGCCGCCAGTGCAGTGGCCACAAATTGCGGCAGGTGGCTGGTCCAGGCGAGGAGTGCGTCGTGTTCGACAGCGTTCATCTCCATGGGAACAGCGCCGATGCGCGCGACCCATTCGCGCCAGAGGTCGGCGATGCTGTGCGCAGCCGTTGATTGGCTGAAGGCCCCAGCGGGTGTGAATATCCGTCACCAAATCCAAAT
>JAJZCP010000060.1 GCA_021846065.1 Acidobacteriota bacterium | reverse complement strand
ACCCGTGGCGATGGGGATGCAGCAGTCGCAGGGCGGCGTGATCGCCGAGGCGAATTCTCTGCGCGGGCAGACGGCTTCGGCGGCGGCTCCGAATGCATTGGCGGAGTTGCATCAAAGCGCCGATCCGACGGCGCCGAAAGCTGCGGCGCCGCAGGCAGCGGCCAGCGCCACGCCACCAGCCACTTTGCGCCCCGGCGTGGTGGGGTTGAGCCTGACGCCACCGGCCACTCCGCCTACCGTCGGTCAGACTTTTTCGGTGGCCGTGAATATCGCCGACGCCGCGGGGATCGATTCCGTGCCGCTGCAAATTCACTATGACGCGACAAAGATGTCGCTCGTCAATATCGATGCCGGTGGATTCCTGAAGCAGGACGGACAGGCTGTGGCGCTGGTCCATCGGGATGATGGGCCAGGGCTGATTACGCTGGCGGCTTCGCGTCCGCCGGGTGTTGCCGGAGTCAATGGCAAGGGAACGGTTTGCATGCTCACCTTCCAGGCGAAGCAGGCCGGCACGACCCAGCTTACGTTTGTGCGTCCCGGCGCACTCGATTCCGAGCAGCATCCGGTGATCGTTTCGGCGCAGGATACGCCTGTGATCATTCGCTAGGGAGGTTCACTGCGCATGATCGGGTGGAAAGCACAATGCGGAGGACGATCGTTGCGTGGGAGCGGCCGAGAGCGCGGACTGACGCTGGTCGAGCTGATTGTGACGGCGGCGATCCTGGGCATTCTGGCGATGGCGGCGATACCGGTGGCGCGGTTTGAGGTGCAGCGCGAAAAAGAGCGCGAGCTGCGCAGCGATCTATGGACGATGCGCAATGCGATCGACAAGTATAAAGACGCGGCGGACAAGGGCGCGTTCCAGACCAAGGTGGACAGTCAGGGGTATCCGCCGGATCTCGATACGCTGGTGAAAGGCGTCGATGTGCAGGGCAAGAAGGTGCGGTTTCTGCGCAAGATTCCCACCGATCCGATGACGGGCAACACGGATTGGGGGATGCGCTCGATGCAGGATGATCCGGACAGCGACTCCTATGGCGGGCAAAGCGTCTTCGATGTCTACTCGAAATCGACAGGAACGGCGCTGGACGGAACGAAGTATTCGGACTGGTAGCAGGACAGGACGGGCGAGAAGTGACCAAGAGGCTGCACAAACCGGGCGAAGCGGGATTCACGCTGATCGAGCTGATGGTGGTGATGCTCATCATCGGCGTGCTCATGGCCATTGCCGTGCCAAACTATGTGGCGGCAGTCAAGGCGGCCAAGGAATCTGTCCTGCGCGAAGATCTGCATGTGATGCGGCAGGCGATTCAAGCTTATACGATGGACAAGCAGAAGGCGCCGCAGTCGCTTCAGGATCTGGTGGACGCCGGCTATCTGCGTGAGATTCCCGTGGACCCGATGACGCGGTCGGCGGATACATGGAATACCGATCAGAGCGATGCTATGAGTTCGGTGGACCAGACCGAGCCGGGCATTGACGACGTCCACTCCGGCGATGATGATAATGGAAGCAATGGCCAGCCATATTCGAGCTGGTGAAAGTGAACTCCGCTCCAGGCTCAAAGGAGTGGTTTCTGACGCGCCATGCACGATACAGTCAGAGCAGAAGGCATCCATAGCGATACGTTCAAAGCGATGCGTTCAAAGCAGGACAGATTTAGAGTATGACCAGCGAGACGCCCACAATCTGTTCACCGGAATCCGAGCGCACCGCAGTGCCTTGGATCGAAAGCGTCTATCGCGGCTACGAAAAGCTACTCGAACTTTTTCCGGTTGACCCGGAACAGGGCCTGGGCGGACGGCTGATCTTTGCCGGTGAGTTGCAGCCGGAAAGCTCCGTCGCCGATGCGCTGGTGACGGCGGCCAATATCGCCGGGGCTGCGACACTGGTGGCCGCGCCCGATGCGCTTGCGCAGCGGCGTGCCATGCGCGACGCGCTGGCAGACTTTGTGGTCAACACCGTGGAAGAGGCGCTGCGCATTCTGAAGAATGAGGTGCGTCAGCGACGCGCTGTTTCGGTTGCTGTGGCCGTCTCCGCGGTATACCTGATGGAAGAGATGCTGCGACGAGGCGTGCAGCCGGATGCCCTGGCCGCGCAGCAGAACGCAACGTCCGCCCATGAGAGCGCGCAAGGTGCCTTTCTGCATCAGGCCTTTCTGCGTCAGGGCGCGCGGCTGCTCGATGCCACGGAAACCTTCCATGGCCACTTCGTCTCCTGGCGTCAGGAAAAGTGTTGCGCATCGCGCGCTACTCCGGTCGAGACGGCTGCGCGTGAGATTGCTACCGATGGCGCTCGTCAGCGCTGGCTGCGGCTGGCTCCGCGATATTTGGGCCGTGCGGCGCAGCGCGCCATGGGCGTCAGCATTCGTGCCGAGGAGCAGGCAGACTGGGAAGCGGCCCTGCGCCGCGCCTCAGCTTTTGTGGGTGGCAAGCGCCTCGAAGCGAGCGTTGAGGTGATTCAAGCCTAGCCCTGTTTTGGATGAGATCAGAAGCAGCTCATCGACGCCCAGCCCCTGCTGCAACTGAGCCTGATTCCGCGTCCGCTCGTTTCCGCTGAGCTTATCGGCTTTGGTGCCCACGACAAGCACGGGGCGATCGTGCGCGCGCAACCACTCCAGCAGTTGCAAATCGCTTTTCTGAACAGGAATATTGGAGTCCACCAGAGAGATGCAAAGCGCAAGCTGCGGCCGTTCGGCAAGATACGGGTCAATGAAGGACGGCCACTCGGCGGAGATGGATTTGGAAATCTTGGCATAGCCATAGCCGGGCAGGTCGGCCAGCACCAGACGAACGCGGCCGGGCGAAGTGGGCGAAGCAAGCGAAAAGAAGTTGATGGAGCGGGTGCGGCCCGGCGTGCTCGATACACGCGCCACCTGGCTACCCACCAGCGCATTCAACAGGCTGGATTTGCCCACATTCGAGCGGCCGAGCAGGGCAATCTCCGGCGCGTTCGTCGTGGGAAATTGCTCGGCCTTCATCGCCGAAAGCAGGAACTGAGTCTGGAATTTCAAATGCTGGATTCACTTTCCGTCGGATTGATTTTATGTTGCATCGGATTCACGTTCCATCTTCGGCTCGTCACTCACCGTGGCCGGTGTCTGCGCCCAACCTAGATCATAGCGGGTTTCCTGCTCCGCCAGCTTGATCTTGCGCTTATCGCTGCTGCGACTGCGCGCGTGTCAGGGTGTACTCCGAGGCAATCCTGTTGAAAAACGCCGCAGCGCGCGGAGCGGGATTCGGCGAGTTTGCCGGTGGCAGAATCTGCGCGTCCAGATCCGGCGTCTCTGGCAACGTGCGCGAGTAGGTGCTGCTCCAGCGAGAGCCGCACGAAGAGGGAATCATGAGCTGATAGGTCCACGTATGTTGGCCATGCACCAGCGCATCGGAGACGGGCAGATTGCGGTCACGCATCTTGGCGCGAATGGCATTGAAGGAGTCAATGCCAAGTTCAATGTCATCGAGAGTCTGCACCACGTGGCCGGTTTCGAGCGTCAGCAGCAGCCGGTCTGCCGCTGGTTCGGCGAGCGTGAATGCGTCCTGGGACCAGATCAGCGAGTGGGATTTGCGGGTCGGTTTGCCGTAGAGGCGAGTGGCCAGCGCCAGCGTCTCCGGTGTCGAGGAGGGCGTAATCTGCGGCTCCACCAGCTCACCGACCTTGACCAAAAAGCTGCGTTCACAGCCCGGAACAAAGAGGATGCGCGTGCTGGGCGCAGCGGCTCGCCGAGGCGGCGGCGCAGTCAGCGAGCGCACTTGGATGTAGGCGTGCGCCCGGTGCAGCCAATAGAGATAGCCGCCGAGCGCGCCGGCCAGAATCGCAAAGGTAATCAGCAGCGCGCGCAGCATCGAGGCTTACTGACGCGCCGCCGGAGACTCGCCTCGATCCGCAGGCGAAGGAATGGGCAGCATGGAGGTGGATTCGTCGAGCGGTTGCAGCGGAGCCGCAAGCGCAATCCGCAACACCTCATCCATCTGATCCACAAAGTGCAGCTTCATCGCATTGCGCAGCGCCTCAGGCAGGTCGGCAATGTCCTTTTCGTTGGCGGCCGGCAGGATGACCTCGAAGATTCCGGCGCGCTGCGCTGCAAGCAGCTTCTCCTTGAGTCCGCCAATCGGCAACACCTTGCCGCGCAGAGTGATCTCGCCCGTCATGGCAATGTCGCGCCGCACGGCAATGCCGGAGAGCGCGCTGGCCAGCGCTGTGGCCATGGTGATGCCGGCCGAGGGTCCGTCCTTGGGGATGGCGCCCTCGGGAACGTGCAGGTGCAGATCGAGGTTGCGATAGAACTCGCGCGAGAGGCCCAGCGCCGCGGCCTTGCCGCGAATGTAGCTGAGCGCGGCCTGCGCCGACTCCTGCATGACGTCGCCAAGCTGGCCGGTGATCGTGAGCTTGCCCTTGCCGTCGAGCACCTGCACCTCAGTCGAGAGAATGCTGCCGCCGACCTCCGTCCAGGCCAGACCCGTCACCAACCCGACTTCGTTGCGCTCATGCACCTCGGAGTCGCGGAATTTGGCCACGCCGAGGAACTCGGCGAGATTGTCTGCCGTGATCGTCTCCTTGTGTTTGGGACCATTTTTCACCACACGCCGCGCGACTTTTCTGCAAACGTTGCCGATCTCACGCTCCAGATTGCGCACTCCCGCTTCGCGAGTATACGCGCGGATGATGGCGAGGATGGCGTCATCCTGGAAGACGATGTTTTTCAGCGTCAGGCCGGTGGCTTCGCGCTGCTTTTTCAGCAGATAATTCCGCGCAATCTCCAGCTTCTCCACCTCGGTGTAGCCATGCAGCCGCAGAATCTCCATGCGATCCTGAAGTGGCGCGGGGATCGTGTGGAGAACGTTGGCTGTTGCTACAAACAGCACGTCGGAGAGGTCGTAATCGACATCGAGATAGTGATCCTGAAAGGTCGTGTTCTGCTCCGGGTCCAGCACCTCCAGCAGTGCTGAGGCCGGGTCGCCGCGGAAGTCCGAGGCCATCTTGTCCACCTCATCCAGCAGGAAGACAGGATTGCGCGTTCCGGCTTTTTTCATGGACTGGATAATCTGCCCCGGCAGCGCTCCGATGTACGTGCGTCGATGGCCGCGAATCTCCGCCTCGTCGCGCACGCCGCCCAGGGAAAGCCGCACAAACTTGCGTCCAGTCGCCTTCGCAATCGACATGCCCAGCGAGGTTTTGCCGACGCCCGGAGGTCCGGCAAAGCAGAGGATCGAGCCTTTCGGATTTTTCACAAGCTGACGGACAGCCAGAAACTCCAGGATTCGCTCCTTGACCTTTTCCAGTCCATAGTGATCCTCGTTGAGCACCTTTTCCGCCTGATCGACCGAGCGCGTCTCACGGGTGCGCTTCTTCCACGGCACGGCCAGCAGCCAGTCCAGGTAATTGCGGCTGACGGTAGATTCGGCCGACATGGGAGGCATCGCTTCCAGCTTCTTCAGCTCCTGCATGGCCTTTTCCATCACGTCCTTGGGCATGCCGGCGGCTTCAATCTTCTTGCGCAGTTCGTCAAATTCGCTCTTCTCGCCGCGCCCCAGTTCCTTCTGAATCGCCTTGATCTTTTCGTTGAGGTAGTACTCTTTCTGCGCGCGCTCCATCTGTCGCTTCACGCGCGACTGCACGGTGCGATCGAGATCAAGTTTTTCGATCTCCACATCCAGAATGTCCGCGACGCGGCTCAGCCGCGCAATCGGATCGAAGATGCCGAGCAACTCCTGTTTTTCCTCGATGCCAAGCTGAAGATTGGCTGCAATCACGTCGCTCAGCTTGGTTGGATCATCGAGCCGCACACCGGCGATCATGGTCTCGTAATTCAACGATTGCTGGAGCTTGACGTAGCTCTCAAACAGCGTGGTTACGCGCTGCATCAGTTGCTCGACCGCCGGAGTCACCTCAGCCGCGGCGCGCGAACGGCGCAGCGTCGCCACAAAGAATCCGTCGGTATCCACAATCTCCGTGGCCTTGGCCCGCTCGATGCCCTCGACCAGCACCTTGATATTTCCATCCGGCATCCGCACGCTTTGCACGATGTTGCAGATGGTGCCAACCTGATAGATATCCTTCGCCGAAGGCTCATCGACGCCGGCGTCGTGCTGCGTGGCCAGAAAGATTTTGCGATCGCCGCTCAGAGCTTCTTCCAGCGCTCGCACGCTCGATTCGCGGCCCACCACAAACGGCGTCACCATGAATGGAAAGATGACCATGTCGCGGATCGGCATCATGGGAAGCTTGCGCTGTTCGTTTTTTTCGCGTGCCGATGTAGACATAGTGTTATTCACCCCTTTGTGAGTGTTGGATGCAGGAAGCGGCGTACGGTCGCATCCTCTCCTCTGGCTCGTAGAACGATTGTAAATCCTGCTGCGATTTTCCTCTGGGGTTGTGGTGTGGAGATTTCGATGAGAGCAAGCTCATGGGTTGCAGCGTGGGAATGAGCGATTGCTGAGGGAATGTGCGCGCATCCGACGACGCGCCTCGGATGAAGCTGCCCCAGCATGGGTGAGGAGCAGGGATGATTTATCCTGAAAGGTCGAGGGGTAACAGCGAAAGCGGGGAACAGTGAGTACGAAGACCTATCAGAACCTGATTGGCGGCGAGTGGATCGCGCCGCGCAGTGGAAAAACATTTCAGAATGTGAATCCGGCCGACCATCGCGATGTTGTGGGCGAGTTTCCAGCATCCAATGCTGAAGATGTCGAGCTGGCTGTGGCCGCGGCCAGGAAAGCTTTTGCCACCTGGCGTCTGGTGCCTGCGCCCAAGCGCGCGGAGATTCTCTATCGCACCGGACAACTGCTCGCCGAGCGCAAGGAGCAATATGCGCAGCAGATGACGCGCGAGATGGGCAAGGTGCTGGCTGAGACGCGCGGCGACGTACAGGAGGCCATCGACGAAGCCTACTATGTGGCCGGCGAAGGTCGTCGGCTTTTTGGCCAGACAACGCCTTCTGAGCTGGCTAACAAATTCGCCATGTCCGTGCGCATGCCGGTCGGGGTCATCGGCATGATTGCGCCGTGGAATTTCCCCATGGCCATTCCGTCGTGGAAGCTGTTTCCTGCGCTCGTCGCCGGCAACACCTGCGTCATCAAGCCGGCCGAAGATACTCCGCTCTCCACCTATAACCTGGTGCAGACGCTCATGGATGCGGGCTTGCCACCGGGCGTGGTGAATATCGTCAGCGGCTTTGGGCCGGAGGCTGGCGCGCCGCTGGTCGAGCATCCGGATGTGCGCGCGATCAGCTTCACCGGATCAAGCGCCGTCGGCGCGATGGTGGCGCAGCGGGCAGCGGCGACCTTCAAGCCGGTCTCGCTTGAAATGGGCGGCAAAAACGCCATGATCGTGATGGAAGACGCCAACCTGGAACTGGCGCTTGAGGGCGCGTTGTGGGGAGCCTTTGGCACCACCGGACAGCGCTGCACGGCCACCAGCCGCATCCTGCTGCACCGGTCGATCGCGGCTGAATTTACGGAGAAACTGGTTGCGCGCGCGGCTGCACTGAAGGTGGGCAACGGTCTTCATGCCGGGGTCGAAGTTGGCCCGCAGGTGAACGAGCAGCAGATTGCTACTTCCGCCGAGTATGTGGCCATTGCGCTGGCCGAGGGGGCCAAACTGCTGACCGGCGGCAAGGCGCTCACTGAAGGCGATTACGCGCATGGAACCTTCTTCGCGCCAACGATCTTTGGCGCGGTCAGGCCGGAGATGCGGATTGCGCGGGAAGAGGTATT
>JAJZCP010000059.1 GCA_021846065.1 Acidobacteriota bacterium | reverse complement strand
GACCTCGATTGAAAAGGTGCAGGAGCCGGTGATCACTGCCACCATCCTGACCAACGAGGAATATGTCGGCGGCATTTTGAAGCTGGTGGAAGAGAAGCGCGGGCGACAGAAGAATTTCGAATACGTGAGCGCGACGCGCGTGATGCTGACCTATGAACTGCCGCTGAACGAGATCGTGCTCGACTTCTATGACCGGCTCAAGTCCGTATCGCGGGGCTATGCGTCGCTCGATTATCATCTGTCTGGCTCGTGGGATTCGCCGATGGTCAAGCTCGATATCCTGGTCTCCGGGGAGCCCGTGGATGCGCTGTCGATCATTGTGCACCGCGACTTTGCCTATGAGCGCGGGCGTGCCCTTGTCTCCAAGATGCGCGAGCTGATCCCGCGGCAGATGTTTGAGGTGGCGATCCAGGCAGCCATTGGCGCTAAAGTGATTGCGCGGGAAACCGTCTCTGCCCTGCGCAAAAATGTGCTGGCCAAGTGCTACGGGGGCGACATTTCCCGCAAGCGCAAGCTGCTGGAAAAGCAAAAAGAAGGCAAGCGCCGCATGAAGCGCATCGGCAAGGTCGACATTCCGCAGGAAGCCTTTTTGGCTGTGCTGCGGATCGGCGAAGACGCCTGACCGCGCCGGACGGCTAAAACAGCAGGTTGCTTTTGCGGGGCGGCTCAATACCCAGGTGCTGATAGGCGAGCTTTGTGGCGACGCGGCCGCGCGGCGTGCGATCCAGAAATCCAATCTGGATCAGGAACGGCTCGTAGACCTCTTCCAGCGCATCTTCTTCCTCGGCCAGCGCAGCGGCCAGAGTGTTCAGGCCTACCGGGCCGCCGTCGTATTTCTCGATGATGGTACGCAGCAGCCGCCGGTCCATCTCATCGAAGCCATGGGCATCCACCTCCAGCAGATTGAGCGCAGCCATGGCCGTTGCTCGGTCGATATGGCCTGCGCCGCGCACCTGCGCATAGTCCCGCACACGGCGCAGCAGGCGGTTGGCGATACGCGGCGTTCCGCGGCAGCGCATGGCGATCTCGGCGGCGCCGTCGGCATCGATCGGAACGTTCAGCACCTCCGCCGAACGCTGCACGATGATGCGCAGTTCGTCTTCGGTGTAGAACTCCAGCCGCAGCAGGATGCCAAAGCGCGCCAGCAGCGGCGAAGCCAGCAAACCGGGGCGCGTGGTGGCGGCGACAAAGGTGAACGGGTGCAGGTCCATGACGTGCGTGCGCGCCGCCGGCCCCTGGCCGATCATAATGTCGAGCTTGTAATCCTCCAGCGCCGTATAGAGCTTTTCCTGCAGCGCCGGTTGCAGCCGGTGGATTTCATCCAGAAACAGCACCTGGTGCTGACGCAGATTGGTCAGGATAGCCGTCAGGTCGCCCTGAATCTGAATCGCCGGACCGGAGGTCTGCTGGAACGCAACGTCCAGTTCGTTGGCAATAATGTTGGCCAGCGTGGTTTTGCCCAGCCCGGGAGGGCCGGACAGCAGCACGTGATCGAGCGCTTCGCCGCGGTTGCGCGCCGCCTCCAGCGCAATCGCCAGTTGCTCCTTGGCCTTCCGCTGGCCAATGAACTCATTCAGCCGCTGCGGGCGCAGCTTGAGATCGAGCGCGAGCTCGTCGTCGGCTGCGCTGGCGGAGATGATGCGACTCGCCTGATTGGAAGAGGGCATGCAAGCGGAGGATATCGCGGGCGGGAACGTGGAAGCAATCGTTCCTCCGCGAACAGGCTCCGGCGGCCGCTTATGGCTGCGGACGATCTGGCTCCGGCCGCCGCTGCTCCACGTAATACGCCCGGCGGAAGGGCGGCAGCCAGGCATGGAAATATTCCGGCGCAAAACTCGTCGGCGCAAAGCATGACGTGGGGGATTGCACAACGTAATACTCGGCCGTGATATCAGGCGTGAACGATGTGAACCAGTTGGCGCAGTTGCCGGGCAGGCCTAGGTCGCGCGTCACTGTTCGGTATTGTTCCGGCGGATTCACGATCCGGCGGTCATTGATGGTGCCGCCATTCTCGATCTGTGCCCAACCATCGTTGGCCAGACCGGCGCCCAGATTCGTCTGAATTGCCAGTCGCGGTATCCCGGCGCGCTCCATGCGGTCCAGCAGGCGATGCAGCGCCGCTGAGGCTATGTAGAACGTCCTGGCGCCAGCCACAGAGTACGCCGCGAAGACAAGCAAAGTGATCACGGGCGCCCTTGAAACGCGCAGACTGATCCCCTTTTGATAAAGCAAGAGAAAAAAATCACCGCGGTGGGTACGAGGCCGAGCACATAGCGGTCCTGGATGAAGATATACACGCCGCTGGGCAGAAGAAATGCGGTGTATGCCAGCGAAAATGGGCCAACAATCAAGAGCGCCTCGGATGGAAACCGTAGTGGCCGCTGCCATCCCACCTGCCGGTAGCTGTCGCTCATCAGAGCCAGGAAAGATGCCGATCCGAGCAAAACGATAAAGGTTAGGCCGATGGCGAGAAGAAACAGGCATTTCTCGACGCTCACACCGGGGTAGATCGAGATCGAAAATGATTGGGCGGCGATGAGCGGCCTGAGCCACGGGGCGAGAAGGCCGTCGGCTCCGCGATGCGCGCTTA
This sequence comes from Acidobacteriota bacterium, assembly GCA_021846065.1. The sequence goes on along the minus strand of JAJZCP010000059.1, from coordinate 5,213 downwards.
GCACTGCAAGCGCCGCCGTGATCAAAGCTGAAGCCACGACTATGGACCATCGCCGCGAAGCAGGCAGACGTCGCAAAGGCCCGATCCACGCCACCATCACAGGAAGCACAATCAGCAGCAAGCACAAGATGGTCTTAGCAGCCTGCACGATTCCATGAATTGCCATGCGCATGCTGATGGGCCCGTTAAAGACGTGCTGCGGCACGTTGTAGGGCTGTGCGGCAAACCAGTGCATAAAGCCGAGCACGCTCAAGAAAGAGAGCAGGAACAGCAGAGCCCCCGCCAGCTTCATGCCGCGCCAGCGCCGCAGCATCCACGCCGTGGATGGCACCATGATCAGCGCGCCCAGCCACGCGATCTGCCGCACCGTGCCACCAAAAATGTTCACAGCGGTTGCTGCGGTTAGCCAGAGGATGGCAGTTCGGGCAGTCCGGGCCGCTGCCGCGCTCTGGCACATGTGCATGCAGAGCAGAATCACCAGCAGCCCCGGGATATCTGTCATAAAACTGACAGCTAGCGGCAGAAACAGAGGCGACAGAGCGAGCGTTAGGGTTCCCAGGATGGCGTTTGCAGGCGTGATGCCAAAGCGGCGCAAAACCTGGTGAAACAGGTAGACCGATGCCATCGACAACGGCACCATGGAGAGCTGGAGCGCTCGGAACGAAAAACCGAACAGCTTGATAACCAGCGCGCCCCACGGCACCTGCCAACCCAGCATGGCCGTGGCCCATCCGTTGTAGACAAAATGCCCCGTCCGGGCAAACTCCAGCGCCGTCTTGGCATAGGAGAAATCGTCCATGAAGGGCTCGTTTGACCCGCCGTGGATGAATAGAAGGATTACCCCGACAGACACGGCGCAGAGAAGCCCGTTTCTTCCGGAATCCAATTCGCTCGAAAAAGAGAGATCATCCCGGCGGGAAACCGACGCGGAAATACTCATACGCGATTACCCCTTGGGGAAATCGCCATCGGTACGTTTCGGGCCATTTGGCGGCCCAGACGCGCGCTTTCCGCGATTCCACGGTCTTCCGGGTAATAAAAGCAGGTATCGGCGACCTGAAGGCCCGCGTTAGGGGTCTGCACAGGAGGGATTTTGGCCGCGAATCCGGGTTCGCAGACGGGCTGACCGTGCTTGAGCCGGGCACATCGCACATCGAGAACATCCTCCGGAGAAAGCTCCGGGTTTAGCCGGCGCAGGCAGGCAAAGGCTTCCTCTTTGAGCTCTTCTTCCGTCCATGTAAATTTCGGGTTTGTCACGGGCATGTAGTAGGGAACGTACACAATGTGATCGTTTCCAACTGGCCGAAGATTAGAAAATTCGATAATCCCAGGAATCTCGAGACCATGTTCCGAGATGTTGATCCAAAAATGCGGGCTGACCGAGCGGCGGAGCTTAAATACCATGCAGATCACTCCGATGTTATGGATCGCCCGATAACGTTCCTTCCACGCATCGGGGAGATCAGGAACCATGTTAGGAATTAAAGGGATAGGCGCCGTCGCAATCACATGGTCAGCGGGGATAAATACTCCGTCCGTCTCAACGCCGATGACTCTCTCACTCTCACTTCGAACTCGCGATACTGGGCTCCCCAGCCGCACGACTCCTCCGAGTGAATGGATACGTTCCAGCAGTGCATCGACCAGCGTCTGAGATCCCCCATCGATGTAGCCAAGCTCCTCCTGCATCATGCTGCGCCGGGATTTCCCCACCCGCCGGATGCGCGTCCAAATCCAGGCAGCAGAGATGTTATCCGCGTACTCGTAATACTTGTATGAAAGAAGGGGATGCCAGAAGCGCTCGTAGACAGCGTTGCCACACGATCGCGTGATCCAATCCCTGGCCCGCAGATGCTCTAGCTCCGGCCATTGATCCTGATGCATGCAGCGAAAGAGGAACAAGCCATACCGTAGCTTACTCAGCAGATCGAGCCCAGGAAAGGCGAGCAGCGCAACAGGGTTGCCCCAGGAGTAAAGCCTTCCGTCGCTGAAAAACCCCATGCTGGTGGGCCTCCAGCGCATTTTTTCCGAAAGGCCTAGCTCAGCGAGCAATTCAAAAGTGGGAGCGTCAGTCTGACAGACGAAATGGTAGAAGCGCTCAATCGATAGACCGCCAAAATCGAAATGCGCCGCCATCCCACCAGCATCCGTGGCCGCCTCCACTACAGTGACCGAGTGGCCCTGCACCAAAGCTTCATAGGCCGCAGCAAGACCCATGACCCCTGCACCAATGACGATCAAACGAGACACGAGCGAACCATTCGGAAAGCGAGATGATCAACACGAGCCGGGGAAGCTGTGGATTGATAAACACTATCAAATGCCGATGACGGCTGTCGTTCCTGCCTTTTCTCCGTCGCGGGAGGTTTTCTTAGTAAACTCACATTTTCATGACTTCTGTTAGTTTTGAATTTCGTCGGCCGCAACGCCTGGCAGCCCTGCTGCTCGCCCTGTTTGCCCTTCAATGCCTTTGGGTTGTCAGCCGGCAGCAGCTGACCGAGAAGGACTTCCGCTATGCGCGCTGCGGGCGCGAGCTGTGGGAGAAGCCCTCGCCGCTGGCGGGATATCTCACCTCCTGCGGCAATATTTCTGATGGAACCTTTGCCTACCGGGCGGCCGGGCTGCCGCTGACGGTGGAGCGGCTGCTGGCCGGGGAACCGAAGACAGCGACCCCATGGGAGCTGGAGCATTTGCTGTGGAACGTGCTGCTGCTGATGCGGCTGCCGTTCATCCTGTTCGGCATATGGCTGGGCGGCGCCATCTGGTGGGTTTCGCGGCGGCTGTTTGGCAATGAGGGCGGCTTTCTGGCCCTCGGGCTCTACTGTTTTTCTCCGGCCGTGATCGCCAACTGCGTGCGGCCCAATAATGACATCCTTGCCGCCTGGGGACTGTACGGCATCCTGTACACCAGCATCGGGATGGCGCATACCATGCAGGCCCCGCGCAGAAAATGGATTCCCCGCCTGGCATTGCTGGCGCTGGCTTTAGGCCTGACGGCCACGGCGCATGTGATTGCCGCCATTCTGGGACTGGTGCTGGCCTTCTTTTTCATGATGTATCTGGCGGAGCGGCGCCGCGCCGATGTGCCCCTGGTCATCGCAGGCGTGACGCTGCTCGCGTTCTTTGTTCTGCTGGCGTCGTACACATTCAATCTCGATGCCTTCAGCTATGTGTTCCAGAGCGCAGACGCTTTCCTGTGGATGGGCAGCAACGGGCTCCGTCAGCTATTTCTGACGCTGCCTGGCGCGCCGGCCGCGATTGCGCTGGCGACCAGCCTGCTGCTTTACCTGATGCACCGGCCTTCCCGGTATTTTGGCAACACAGCGCCGCTGCTGACCGGCCTCCTGCTGCTGCCCCTGATTACGACCGGGGTGCATGCGGAGCCCTGGTTCTGGGCGCTCCCATTTCTGCTGACCTTCGTCGGCGGCGTCTTTGCCGACATGCTGGAAGGTCCGCGCCGGCGCCTGTTTCTGTGGCTGACGGGATCGCTGCTGGTGGCGCAGGCGCTGCTGTGCCTGGTGAACCTGCCGATCCTCGCCGCCAGCTGAAAATCGGCCTGCCGGCTGGTAAACTATAGAAAGACTTCAGCGATCCGGGCGAACCTTCGGCATTCGGTCCGCTACCCGTCTGAACGATCGCAAGACCCACCCTATGGCAGACGATCAGAATCCCCAGCTTCCTCTTGATGGCGGCGCGAACGGCGCCGGTGGTAACAGTCCCGGCGGCCCCATGGGGCCGGGCGCGGCCAACATGGTCTTCATCAACATTGAAGATGAGATGCGGCGTTCGTATCTCGATTACTCGATGTCGGTCATCATCGGGCGGGCACTGCCCGATGTGCGCGACGGTCTAAAGCCTGTCCATCGCCGCGTTTTGTACACGATGCAGGAGATGGGCCTGCAGCACAACAAGAAGTACACCAAGTGCGCCAAGGTTGTCGGCCAGGCGATGGGTCTCTATCACCCGCATGGCGACTCCTCGATCTACGACACGATGGTGCGGCTGGCTCAGCCTTTCAGCATGCGCTACCCCATGGTGGACGGCCAGGGAAACTTCGGCTCCGTTGATGGCGACCCTCCGGCGGCCATGCGGTACACCGAGGCCCGGCTGACGCGCATTGCCGGCGAGATGCTGGCGGATATCGACCAGGAGACGGTCGATTTCGTCCCCAACTACGACGAAAGCACGCTGGAGCCGACCGTGCTCCCGACGCGCGTTCCGGCCCTGATCGTAAATGGATCGAGCGGAATCGCAGTCGGTATGGCGACGAATATTCCGCCGCATAACCTGACAGAGATCGTGAACGCCGCCATTGAGATGGTGAACAATCCGCACGCGGGTCTGGCGGAGGTCTTGAAGCACGTGCAGGGGCCGGACTTCCCAACGGGCGGATTTATCTATGGCCGCGGCGGCATCGCGCAGGCATACAAGACGGGCCGGGGCCGCTTCCAGATTCGGGCCCGCGCCGCCATTGAGGCCCTGAACCAGGGCCGGCAGGCGATCATCGTCACCGAGATTCCCTATCAGGTCAACAAGTCCAAGCTGATCGAGCGCATCGCCGAACTGGTCAATGACAAGGTGGTCGACGAGATCAGTGATGTGCGGGACGAGAGCGATCGCGACGGCATGCGGATCGTGATCGAGCTGAAGCGCGGCGCCGAAGCGCAGATCGTTCTGAATCAGCTGTACAAAAACACGCAGATGCAGGACAGCTTCTCGATGATTTTTCTGGCGGTCGTCAACGGCCAGCCGCGGGAACTGAGCCTGCCGCAGGCGATCCGGCACTTTCTGGATCACCGCATCGATGTGGTCCGCCGCCGTACTGCGTTTCAGCTGCGCAAGGCGCGCGAGCGTGAGCATATTCTCGAAGGCTACAAGATCGCTCTCGACAATCTGGATGCGTTCATCCGGATTATCCGGGGATCGTCCTCGCGGGCCGATGCGCGCGAAAATCTGCATCGCTTTGCCATGAGCAAGGAGATCGTGATCAAGCTGGATCGCGATACGTCCTTCCTGGCGGCCGAGGCAGGAATGACGTACCGGCAGATCGACGCCGTGCTGGAATTGCAACTCTACCGCCTGACCCAGCTTTCCATCGATGAGCTGCTGAAGGAGCTGGCCGAGACACGCGACCGCATTGCCGAACTGGAGTCGATTCTGGCAAGCGAGAAAAAGCTGCGCGGCGTGATTGTGAAAGAGCTGGAAGCCATCAA
>JAJZCP010000058.1 GCA_021846065.1 Acidobacteriota bacterium | reverse complement strand
CGGGCGACTTGCCTTGATAGGGGCGTAGCATGGGCTGGAGTTTCCTCGATGCGTCCGCGCGCAATTTTACACGCGGCCACACACCATTTTAGCGTTGCCGCATAGCTTCGGTGGGGCATGTCTCTCGGCAAGCCCACCGGACTTATCGATGCGAACCGGTCGGAACGAATCGCAACCCCACTCTAGCCGCAAACAACGCGGCTAGAATGGGCCACCGGAGTTGACGCTTTCCGTCCGGTCGGCAACCGAGGGCTGCGCCGTCTACCGCCCGTAAGCCGCCTGATATCCGCGGCGGAAGTTCACCCTATAGACATGCGAAGGCTGGCCGGGAGGCATGGGCGGCGTGCGGAACCGGGGATGGCGATTGACATCGGGCGGCAGCCCACGCGCAATGTCATTGCGTCCTGCGGTGTAACCATTGTCATAACCCTGGCGGGCTATGGCCGGCGGGGGCGGAGGAGGTGGAGGCGCGTAGTATGGCGGCGGCGGTGGATGCGCGCAGCCCGTTAGCGCGAAACTGCCAGTCAGGAGAGCAAGTGGCAGGGCCGCCAATGTCAAAAATTTTTCCATGGTTGTGACCTCGAAAGTTCGACTTTGCTTGAAAAGCGCCGAGTACATGAAGAAAACACCATGAGCCGCACAGAGTTGCGGGGTGTGCGGCGATTGCTGCAATACGAGCGGATTCTGCGGATTTCCGGTATTCTAAAGGGTGTCCATCCGGAGCGTTGGGAGGTGTAATCTCTTTTGGCAGAAGTCAAGATTCAGGAAGGCGAACCGCTTGAGAACGCACTGCGCCGCTTTAAGCGCAAGGTGCAGCAGGAAGACATCATCAAGGAAGTCAAGCGGCACTCGTATTACATGAAGCCAGGCGAGAAGATGCGCATGAAGCAGGCGCTGGCCCGCAAACGCAACCGCAAGAAAGCCCGCAAGGAACAGACCGACTAGCTTTCTTGCGCCAATAAGCTGCAATTCAAAGTAATCGCTTGTCATTCTGAGCGTAGCGAAGAATCCAGAGGAATTAGGCTTGGTACAGGTCACCATCGCCTTCTGGATTCTTCGCTGCGCTCAGAATGACTTTAATCTATTACCGGCTTTACACCTGCCTCGCCATACCCTTTACCCCACCAGTTCTTCTGTCGTCTCTTTCCTCGTCATCCAGTAATAGATCGCCGGTGTCACCACCAGCGAGAGCGCCATGGAGATGACCACGCCGCCAATGACGGCGATGGCCAGCGGTTGCAGCATCTGCGAGCCTGCTCCAATGCCGAAAGCGAGCGGCAGCATTCCCGTGACCGCCGCCATGGCGGTCATCAAAATTGGGCGCAGACGACGACGGCCCGACTCGATGATCGCGCGTTCCGCCGGGTAGCCGAGCCGGCGAAATTTCTGGTCCGCATCCAGCAGCAGAATGCCGTTTTTTGCCACGATTCCAATCACCATAATCAGGCCCATGAATGATGCGACGTTGAAGGTGATCTGCGTGATGAGCAGCGCCATGACGACGCCGGACACTGAGAGGACGGAAGAGGTAAGGATCGCGATCGGCGCGGCGAACCCGCGAAACTCGGTAAGCAATACCCCGAACACCAGCGCCATGGCGAGCAGCAGCACCAGCAACAACTCATGGAAGGACTGCTGCTGCTGCTGAAATGTCCCGCCATAAACTACACGCACGCTGGGCGGCAGGTGCAGGTCCGCGACAGCTTTCTGGATCTTGGTCATGGCGCCGCCCAGGTTGGAGCCTTCGATGCTGCCGGTCACGGTGACGTCGCGCTGCAGGTTCTCACGAAAAATCTCGCTCTGCGGTGGGGTCTGGGTGATCGCCGCCAGGGAGCCGAGCGTGGCCGTGTGTCCTGTCGCGCTTATCAGCAATGTGTTGGAGATCGCCTCCAGCGACGCGCGGTAGGGCTGCGCCATTCGGACGCGTATCGTATACGGGCGGCCACCGCGGATCAGCGGCTGCTCGGTCGCAATCCCCTGGATGATGGCGTGCGCGTCCGTCGCCACTTCCTGCGGAGTAAAGCCAAGCTGCGCCGCCACTGCCGGGCGCACCGTAAAATTTGTCGACGGGCTGCTCAGGTTGTTTTCCACCCCATTGCGCACATCCACTACGCCGGATATCTTTGTGATCGCATCGGCGACCTTCGGGGCCAGTTCATGCAATTGGTCGATGTCGTTCGAGAACAGGCGAATCTGGATTGGCTCCGGCGCGTTGGAAAGATCGTTGATGTTGTCCTGCAGAATCTGATCGACCTCGATGTCCAGTTGCGGCGCCATGGCGTTGATCTTGGCGCGCACGTCCGCCATTACATCTTCTGTGCTGTCCTTGTGGTTGTTCTTCAGCTTCACGGTAAAGTCGCCGGTGTTCGCCTCCGTCACTTCCGCCACGCCAAGTTGTAGGCCGGTGCGACGCGACGTGGTTTCCACATTGGGATTGGCCCGCAGCACTTTTTCCACCTGCAGCAAAACGCGGTTGGTTTCGTTGAGCGAAGTTCCCGCGGGCATCAGGTAGTCGAGAATAAATGCGCCTTCATCCATCGATGGCAGCAGGTTCGACCCAAGCCCCTGGAATGCGAGACCGCCGACGACAATGACGCCCACGCAGATCAGTCCCAGAACCAGCGGGTGGTGCAGAGCGGCGGTGATGATCCGGGCGTAGCGGTCCAGGACCTTGCGCATCCACGGCGCCTGCACTTGCTCTTCATGCTCCAGAATGTGCAGCGTGGCGGCCCTTTCCGCATCTTCTTCAGACTCGGCTTCGAGTGGCGCCGTGGGCGGAGCTTCCGTTGCAGCAACGGCGGGAGCGGCTTCGTCCTGCGGCTGTGTCTTCCGCTTGCGGTGCTTGCCGATAAAAAGCAGGCTCAGGCTTGGCGTCCAGGTCAGCGCGAGGGCCAAGGAGGTCATCAGCGCGACGGACATGGTGATTGCCAGCGCGCGAAAAAATACGCCGGTCAGTCCGGTGACGCCGATCAGCGGCAGAAAGACGACGATGGGCGTGACCGTGGAAAAGACCAGCGGCGTGGTGATCTCTTTCAACGCGCTGCGCACCGCATCCACGCGGGCCTGGCCGGCGTCGATATGCATCACGATGTTTTCGACCACAACGATCGCATCGTCGATGACCAGTCCAACCGCCGCCGCCAGCCCGCCCAGCGTCATCAGATTGAAGCCCTCGCCGGTGACGTAGAGAAAGGCGATCGTAATCAGAATGGTGGAGGGGATCACCAATCCGGCCACCAGCGACGAACCCCAGTCGCGAAGAAACAGCACCAGAATGATGGAGGCCAGAATCAGGCCGATCAAAATGGCGTCGCGCACGCTGGTGATGGAGGCCTGGATCAGGTCGGCCTGCTGATAGAACGGCTCGATCTTCACCCCGGTCGGCAGCGTTTTGCGGATGCTCGCGACCTCATCGGAAACTTCAGTAGAGACGCCGAGGGCGTTCGATCCGATCTGGCGCAGCACATTCATCAAAACGGCCTGGTGCCCGTTCGCCGTCACGATGGTATACACCGGCTTGGTGCTGTCGACGACCTGCGCCACATCGCCAATATGGATGGGAACGCCGCTCGGCGTCAGCTTGACGACGACCTGCGCCAGCTCCTGCGCCGAGTGGACCTGTCCACCGACGAGGCCCAGCAGCAGTTCATGGTGGCTCTGATAGAGCCCCGGAGATTCGATCACATTGGTGCTGGCGATCGCAGCCAGCAGGTCGCTGATCGTCGTCTGCGTCGCCAGCAGTTGGGCAGAGTCCGGAACGACGTGGACCTCGGGAATCTCTCCGCCCTGGACGGTGATGTTGCTCACTCCGGGCAGCCGGTTGAGCCGCGGTTTCAACTGATATTCCGCCATCTCCCACAAGTCGGTCAGCGGCACCTTGTCGGAGGTGAGGCTATAACCCAGCATGGGAAACGATGCGAACCCGAGCCGATGCGTGGTGATGACGGCCGTCGACGGAAGCGTCTGGCGAATCTGCGTCACCGCGGAATCGACCATCTGCAGCGCCTGGATCATGTCCACGTTCCAGTTGAAGAACATGTCCACTTCCGCCTGGCCCCGGCTGGTAACGGAGCGGACGGTGACCAGGCCCGGCACCGTGTTGATCGCGTTCTCTACCGGCCGCGTGATGGTCACTTCCATCTGCTCGATGGGCATCACGCCATTGTCGATGCCGATCACGACGCGCGGAAAGCTGGTGTGCGGAAAGACGGCCACCGGCATTTGGAATGCAAGATACGTGCCGGCAATGGCGGCGATCAGGGTAAAGAAGATGATCGTGCGGGTATGGCGGACGACCCAGAACGGCTTTGGCTTTCTGGCTTTTGTCGGATTGCCGGCGGGCATCAGTCGGCGCTCCCGGCACTCGGCTTCTCGGCGGTGGGAGCCACGACCTGCACATGCGTGCCGTCGTCCAGCGCATACGCGCCTACGGTGACGATTTGCTCGCCGGCCTGGATGCCGGAGAATATCTGCGTGTCGCCGCCAGACTGAACGCCGAGTTTCACCTCATGGCGGTGCGCGATGTCGTCGGCCCCGACGACCATCACATGCTTGCCGCCGCCCGCGTCCTCCACGATGGCCGCCGTGGGCACGACCAGCGCATTGGGAATCGTCCTTGCGATGATGGCGACCTGCACTGGAGTGCCGGGCTTCAGCCGGTTGTTCTTGTTCCCGACCTTCACCCAGACCTCGACCGTAGTAGACCCGGGGTCGAGCGCCGCGTTCACCAGCATGACCTTCCCTTCGACCGGTTGGTCGAGTCCGGGGACCGTAACTTGCGCCGGTGCTCCGACAGGCAGACGCTGCACCTGAATCTGCGGCAGGTGCGCTCTCGCGATGAGAACGGATGTGTCCATCACGGTTACCAGCGGCGAACCGGCATTCGCCATCTCGCCCGCGTACAGCGGCCGCTGCGTGACATAGCCATTGATAGGGCTGCGAATTTCCGAGTAGGCCAGCGTCGCCGCGGCCTTGTCGTACGAACCCTGCGCATGGTGGAGTTGGCCGGTAGCGCTTTCCATCTCCGCCGCTCGATTGACTTTCTGCAGCGCCTGGTAGTTGCGCAACTGGATGCCGTATTGCGTCCTGGCCTGCACCAGCGCCACTTTCGTCTGGTCCACCGTCCGGCCCGGCAATGCGCCTTCCTTAAAAAGTTTTTGCTGGCTGGCGTAGATACTCTGTTGCAGGTCCACCTCCGCTTTGGCCTGGGCCACATCGTGCTCCGCCTTCTGCATTTGCTGCGGAACGGTGGATTGGGTGATGGTCTGATACTGCGCCTTGGCCTGTTGATATTGTCCGTGGCTACTGAGCGCGGCCCCGGTCAGGTCTTTATTCTCCAGCGAGACCAGCAACTCTCCCTGACGGACCTTCTGGCCGAGTTGCACGTACATGCGCGCGATGGGCGCGCTGATATTTGACGCGAGAATCGCCTGATGCAGCGCGGTCAGCATGGCCTCTCCATGCAACGTGACCGGGATGGCGGTTTGACGAGCCGCTACAGCTTGCACGCTCACCACCACTGGCGGCGTTTTGTCTTTGCTTCCGCAGCCGGTAGCCAGTAGAGAACTCAACAGTCCAGCCGAAATTGCCGCGGCGGCCACGCTCGACTTCCAAATGGCAGATTGCGACAGCATGAATGTTTCCCCGTTCTCTTTCAAGGCAGTTGACCCGTCAGGCGTTCCAGATTGGCGCGCGCCATGTGGTAGCGCACCGCCCCGTCGGCAGCCATGGTTTCCGTAGCCAGATAGGTGTTCTGGGCATCGACGACCTCAATCACGGTGGCCTCGGCCGCCTGATAGCGCAGCGTGCTCAGGTGCAGGCTTTCCCGCGCCTGCTGCACGCTGTCGGTCAGCGAAACAAACGCGGCCGCAGCCGTCTGGAGTTCGCCGGACGCAGCGTGGATTTGCGCGATCAACTGTCTTTGCGTCAAGTCCAGCGTGGCGCGCGCCAGGTGCTGGCGCACCTCGCTCTGCTTCACTTTATCGTGGGTGGTGAACCAGTCCCACACCGGAATATTGACGCCAGCGGAAGCGGAGTAGCCGAGAAACCGTTCACCCAGCGGGCCTGTTGCCGCAAAGACAGGCGCGTCTAGACCGTAGTTGTAATCAAAAGAGAAGCTAGGCAGGTAGCCGGCGCGGGACGCCAGCAAGTCGTCGTTCGCCACCTGAAGGCCTTCCGTAGCGCTTTGCAGCTCCGGATTCGCCTGCGCTGCCAGCGTTCGGATTTCATTTTCATCCGGCAGCGTCGTCATGGCGTTGAGCGGGTCGGCCAGTACGTATGGAGTGGAAGGGTCCGGAAACAGCAGTACCCCAAGAGCTTCGCGCGCCTGCAGCGCAAAAAGCGCAGCGTCTCCCCGGTCGCGCTGACGCTGTTCCAGTTGCAGTTCGGCCTTCAGCACGTCAGAATGGGCGACTTCACGGCCCGCTTCCAATTTCTTCGTGAGGTCGACGAACCTCTGTGCCTCCTGCTCCGCTTCCTGTGCAGCCTGCAGTTTGCGGTTGGCGGCCAGTACAGCATAGTAGTACTGGGTGACGACCGCGAACAGACCGCGCCGGGCGATCTCCGCCTCCGCCCTGGCCTGCAGCGCCGCAGCCCCGGTCGCGCGATAGTGGGCCGCGGCAGCCAGACTCAGATTTTCCGTTGCGGCAAATTGGCTGATGTATTCATGAACTGCATTGTTCGCGATGAAAACAGGTCCAGATTCGCTGGGAAGCGTGCCGCCGAAAGGCTTGCCGTTCGATTCTGTGTAGAGATACTGGCCGATGATGTTTGCCTGCGGCAGCAATGCTGCGCGGGCGATTGAGCGGTCATACGTCGCAGTATTTTGCGCCGCACGCGCGGCCAACAATGTCGGCTCGATCTTCGACGCGCGCTGCTGTGCCTCCGCCAACGTGATCGGGACAGCAGGCGTGACTGCCTGCGAACCGGGTAAAGACGCGGACATGGCGGGCGCACCGGACGCAGATGGAGTTTGCTGCGCCTGCACCGGCACCAGAATTGCGGCACAGGAAAAACCCCATAGTAGAACCTGTCGCATTGGATTCGCCGCGCGCTTGTATGCTCTGTGCATCCTGTCATCCATCCGGGTTGCAAAAGGTGCCGCTGCGCCCTCGGCATCGTTAGCTTCGATGCATATTCCCAGGCGATCTCCTGCCACATCTATTTTGCGGGATGGAACCTGAAAATCTCCTGAAGCTCTTCGGGGAGCCGGAGCGCGCCACTCTAGCCGGTGTTGCGCAGCCCCGCGGAGATGCCGTTGATCGTGGCGGCGATGGCGCGTTGCAGCACCTCGCCGGAGTCTCCGGCGCGCTTGCGGCGCAGCAGTTCCACCTGGATCAGACTCATGGGGTCCACATACGGATTGCGCAGGCGTATCGAGCGTGACAGGACCGGATTGGTCTGCAGCAGAAATTTCTGTCCGGTGACCGCCAGCAACGCGCTGCGCGTGCTTTCATATTCCGCCTCCAGGCGTGGGAAGACCGCATCGCGAAGCGCCGCGTCCGCAACCAGCATGGAGTATTGCCGCGCGATGTTGAAGTCCGCCTTGGCGAGCGCCAGCTCCACATTCCGCATCAGGTCGATGAACAGCGGGAACTCCTTCATCATGTGCTGCAGCGCGGGCAGCTTCCCTTGCTGGATGGAAGACTGTAGCGCATGGCCCACGCCGAACCAGCCGGGGATTCCGTGGCGGCTCTGCATCCAGCCGAAGACCCAGGGGATGGCCCGGAGATCGGCGAAATTGTTCTTGCCCTTGCGACGCACCGGGCGAGAGCCGATCCGGGCATACTCCAGTTCATTGACCGGCGTGGCCTCGGCAAAGTACCGCAGGACTGCGTCGTCCTCGGGAATGTTCTTGCGGTAAAAGCCATACGCCGCGCTGGAAAGCTCTTCGCAGACCTGCTCCCATCCGGGCTGCATCTCTCCGGTTCTGTGGCCGCCGGGGCGAGACGCCTCCGGGCGCGCCAATGCATCGAGCGAAGCGGCAATCATCAATTCAAGGTTCCACTCCGCCAGCACGACGTCGGAG
>JAJZCP010000057.1 GCA_021846065.1 Acidobacteriota bacterium | reverse complement strand
GGTTCTGTGTGCCGTGCCCGCCAGTCCGGGATGCCTAATGAACCGCGGGGAGTCCCACCGTCTTAGGACGGGTTCACCAGCACATTGACCTACGGCCCAGTGGGTCGGTTTTCTCACTTTTTTCGGCGGCGCAGCGGGGGCCGAGCGCAGGATGCATCCGGTACTCATTCAGATTGGCTCGCTGCTCATTCCCAGCTACGGCGCCTTCGCCGCTCTTGGCGTGCTCGCCGCTCTCGCTCTTGCTCAATTCACATCTCCGCGTGTTGGTATCGACTCGCGCCACGTGTGGAACGCGCTTGCGCTTGCAGTATTTTCTGCGCTGGTCGCCGAGCGCGGTCTGCTCATCGCGCTCAACCTCGCCAATCTCCGCCAGCATCCTGATTGGCTGCTGGCGCTTGCCCTGGTCCATCATCCACTTTTGAGCGGTGTTGGGGCATCGGTTGCCGTTCTCGCTGTCGTTGGCTATGTGCGCTGGGCACATCTGCCTTTCCGCAGCTTCGCGGATGCTCTTGCTGCGCCTGTTGCCATCGGGCTTGCATTCGAGCAGATCGGCTGCTTGCTTGTCGGCAGTGACTTCGGTCGTGAAACGGTTTCGGGCACCTGGGGTGCAATCACCTATACCAGCCCACTTGCAGCGCGCTGGAGCGGCACGCCGCTTGGTATCCCACTTGTTCCCGCGCAGGCATACGCTGCCCTTGGCGCAGCTCTTGTCGCCCTCCTGTGCGGACTCTGGTTGCACCGGTGTCACCGCCAGCCGGGCGAGGTGGCTGGTCTTGGATTCCTCTCCTTCGGTGTCGTTCTTTTTCTCTCCGAATGTCTGCGTGATTGGGAGGGCCGCGGCGTCCTCCATTTCGCACGTTTTGGCGCCGTCATCGACGCTCCACAGCTTGCCGCGTTCGCTCTGGTCCTGGGCGGCGCAACTCTGCTCGCCGACTGGAGGAGCGACCATGCCTGAATCCAAAACCAAAGAGCTTGCCACTGCCATACCCGACGAAGCCGCTCGGCAGCTTTTCTCCGTCCCGGTCGAATCCGCAGGCTGGCGACTGGATCAGTTTGTCGCCAGCGTTCTTCCCGACGTCAGCCGTTCTCGCGTGCAGGAGTTGATCGGCGCGGGACGCATCACCCGCGACGGCCACATCGCTCGGGCTTCCTTCAAACTGCGTGGTGGCGAGTCCATCGTCGTTGCCGGGGAGCCGCGCCGCGCCGAGGTCGAAACGCGCGCCGAGGCCATTCCGATCCAGATCGTATTTCAGGATGAGTGGCTCGCCGTGGTCAACAAACCTGCGGGCATGATGGTCCACGCCGGCGCCGGCGCCAGCGATCAGGCTCGAAGCGGCGGCACACTCGTCAACGCACTGCTCCATCGCTTCGGCGAGCTTTCTTCCGTCGGCGGCGCGCTCCGTCCCGGCATTGTTCACCGCCTCGACAAGGAAACCAGCGGCCTCATCGTCATCGCGAAAAACGACCAGGCCCATCAAGCGCTTGCGGCCGTCTTTGCCGAGCGCAGGATGACCAAAACCTACATCGCGCTCGTCGAAGGAGCTGTCCAGCAGGATGCAGGCACCATCGATCTCGCCATTCGCCGCGACGCCGTCAAACGCACGCGCATGTCCACCCAGCCAGGCGAAGGTGCGCGCGATGCGGTCACGCACTTTCGCGTCTCCGAGCGCATCGACTCGCCGTTTGGCCGTTTCACTCTGCTGCGTCTCCGCATCGAAACCGGACGCACCCACCAGATCCGCGTCCACATGGCCGCTCTTCGCCATCCTGTCGTCGGCGACACGCTCTATGGCGCAGCCGCTACGTTACATGCGCAGACACGCATCGGAGCCGTCAAAAGTAAGCGTGAAACGCTCCGTCTCGGCAGAAACTTTCTTCATGCCGCTGAGTTGGAGTTTGATCATCCCATGACCGACGATCATCTGGTCTTCAGCGCGCCTCTGCCCGCGGAACTCGTTGCTTTCCGCAGCCAGCTTCTGCCACACGCCACGGAGTCGGCCACCACACTCACCCCATCCAGCAGGAGATCGATCTGATGAAGGCTATTCAAATTCACTCTACCGGCGACTTTGACGTTCTTCAACTCGTCGATCTGCCTACGCCCGTCCCCGCGCCCGGCCAGGTGCTCATTCAGGTCGCCGCCATCGGCGTCAACTACATCGAGAACTACTTCCGCGATGGCCGTTACCCCGCGAAACTCCCGCTCACGTTGGGCATGGAGGCTTCTGGTACTGTCGCCGCGCTGGGAGATGGAGTTGCGGGCTTCAACATCGGGGATCGCGTCGTTTCCGCTGCCGTTCAGGGTGCTTATGCTGAATTCGCGCTCGTTCCCGCAGGACAGCTCATTCATGTTCCCGCCGGTCTCGATCTTGCTCAGGCCGCGGCCGCATTTCTTCAGGGACTCACCGCGCATTACCTCGCCTACTCCACCTTCCCGCTCAAGCGTGGCGATACCGCGCTCATCCACGCCGCAGCCGGCGGGGTCGGCCTGCTGCTCACCCAGCTTGCTCGGCGCATGGGCGCGCGCGTCCTTGCCACTGTTTCCACGCCGGGAAAAGCTGCGCTCGCCTGCGCCGCTGGTGCCGATGAAGTCATCCTCTACACAGAGGCCGATTTCGTTGCCGAAACTCGTCGCCTCACCGACGGTCGCGGTGTTGACGTCGTCTATGATTCGGTTGGGAAAACCACTTTTGCCGGTAGCCTTGACTGCCTCCGTCCGCGCGGCCTGCTTGCGCTCTTCGGTGCATCCAGCGGAGCTGTCCCGCCCTTCGATCCCATCCTGCTCAACACCAAAGGCTCGCTCTACGTCACTCGTCCAACCCTTGCTCACTACGTACAGACGCGCGCTGAACTCGAATCTCGCGCTGCCGATGTCCTCGGTTGGGTCGCGGACGGCTCGCTCAACCTGCGCATGGAACACACCTACACACTGGCCGACGCTCGCCAGGCGCTCATGGACATCGCCGCCCGCCGTACTACGGGCAAACTCCTGCTCACCCCCTGACGCCACCCGGGGACGCAATCCTTGATTGTGCAGGTGTTCTTGTTTTTCTTGTTGTCATTCCCGCAGGGAATCTGCTTTTTTTCGGTCGTTTCCCACCACCGCACAACCGCGACGACCGGGAGCGCGGACGCTCCATGCAATGGTTAAAACTTGAACCGATACCGCATCTCCCCATATACCATCCGCGGATCGTCGAAGTGAAATCCACCAATTGTCACCGAGTTATCCAACAGCACGCGATGGTTCGTCACGTTCACCACTGTGGCCGAGGCGCGCCAGTTCTCGCCGAAGCTCTTTCCACCGGAGATGTCAAAGGTCGTATGTGCCGGCAGATAGTTCGCGTTGTACGGCCCTTCATCGGCTCCAGCCAGACCGTTATGCAATCCCGATCCGTATTCAACATTGGACGAAAACCACGACCTCCTCGGCAACTGCCAGGTAAAGCCGGAATTCAGCGTATCCCTCTGGTCGTGGTCCACTGGCACATACGCCGGGCCAATGTTGCATGAAGGATCCGTGGGAATCGAGCACGTAAATCCACCTACAATGGTCCCGCGCTCCTCGGCAATCTGGTTTGAATACGTCAGATAAAACTGTCCCCGGCGCGCCACCTGCGGCGAGTGCAGCGTCAGCTCCCAGCCGCGAATCAGCGCACCATCGACGGAAATCGGAAAATAGATATTCGACTCGCCCACATTCGAGTGATCCAGAAAGTTATTCACACGCGTTGTGAAGTTATCGATATCCAGCAACCATCCCCGCTCCGGAATCTCGATTCCAAACTGATGTTCTTCGTCGCGCTCGGACTTGATTGGCACAAACGTATTTTCACCCTTCTGCTGCGTCACATCATTCAACAACCCGCTTGAAACGGTCTCCACCGGAGCGGGCTGAAAATAGTGTCCGTAAAATCCACGCAGGATCCAATTCAACCGCGGCACGCGCACCGTCGCGCCAATCCGCGGATAATTCGCCTCCTCGTTCAGCAGGCTGCGAAAGATGGAGAATCGCATGCCGCCCAGCAGGGTCACCCACTGGTTCACGCGCCAGTGGTCCTCGATGTAGAACTCTACCAGCCCGGCATCCGTTGCCGCTGTCTGGTTCGGAACGCTCGTTCCCACCCCGTCATTCACCTGCAAACCAAACAGATCATTCTCCGCCTGATAGAAGCTGTATATTCCACCGGACACGCTGTTGCGCGGCAACTCCGCATGCACATCCGCCTGCGCGCCCGCATAATCCGATCGCTGATGCCACGTCGTCGCCACTGGCACATCCGTCGCCAGCGAATTGTAGTTCGCCTCATTCAGGTGATAAAACGGCGCCACCTGATACTCCAGCTTCGTGCTCGCCGTATGCACCCAGTTGGCAATCGCGAACGCATCCCGCTCTCGCTGCGCATCCCGCAGACCATAGGACGCATAGTAGCCCGATGTCGCCTCATAATCCGTGCTGCTCGGGTCATATGGAATATCGAAATAGTCCTGCCGGTATTGCCCAACCATCCTTAACTGATCTTTTTCCGTCTGGTTGCGAATCAAGGATGCAAAGACGCTCTCCGAGTTCGTGCTGTCGTGGTAGATCGCCGCCACCGGCGTCTGTAATCCATAGTTCGCACGCGTTCCCGTCACACTCGTGTACCACGCTGTCCGCCCCGTATGATTGCCCAGCGAAATCTGCGTCTCTGCCTCGCCCAGATTTCCGCCGATCACGCGCACATCGCCTTGTCGATCACGTTCAAATCCGTTGCGCGGCAGCACGTCGAAGACTCCATAGGTCCGGTCGCCCAGGTCTGCCGAGTAACTCCCTCGATCCACCTCCAGTTGCTCAATGTCTCCCGGATCGATCTGCGGCCCAACATTCGAGGCAATCTTGGTATTCGGAATCGCTACCCCATCCAGCATCCACGTCGTCTGGTGCCCGCCGCGCACGTGCAGCATGTTGTGCGCCATCAGCGCACCCGGCACATAGTCGGTAATCATGGCTACGCCCAGCGTCCGGTCAGCTCCTGGAGTCTCGGCAATCTGCTCCCGGCTCACCGTTGTCGTCGGCGTCACCGTATCGCCTTGCGTCGCCTGCACCGTCACCGTCTGCTGCTCCGCTGCCACGCTCAGCGGCAGGTGCAGCACAGCCCGTACGCCAGCCTCCACCGTTATCGTCGTCGCAAGCTGAGCAAATCCGGCAGCCGTCACCTGCACACGATAGCTCCCGATCGGAACCCTCGTCAGATCAAATTCTCCTCGCTCATCCGTCATCGCGTGAATGGTCAGTTCGGAGCTGACCGCGTGCAACTCCACCTGCGCACCAGCCACAGGAAAATGCTGTGGATCATGCACCACCCCATGCACTGCCGCCAGGTCTGTCCCCCATGCAGCCAGACCGCCCAGCACCAGACACCACGCCAGGAACAGCACGGCCGCGTACACACATTTGCTGCGCATTTTCAAAAGCCTCCGGGAAGTGCAAGCCGCAACGCACGCGCGCATATATGGCGACATGTTCCCCACGGTTTTCCCTCTTGATTGTTTTTCAGGAAAGATCAGCAAGCCGCGCATTCACACGAGGCTCGCACCTGCGTCTTCAGGCCGTCTTCGGTGGTCCGCGATCTCGCCAGAGCCTGCGCTCTGTCGATTGTGCTGCGAGCCGCCGCCCCACGCTCAGATTGCACTGGCGCTGCGCATGCGCTTCCAGCATCGTTCCGTCCGCCATCCAGGCAGTCGTCGATGTTCCTGCGCGTGCTGCGCCTTCCGGGCAGCAGTTGCACACGGCATGAATGCTGGCATCTTGCGTGTCGCTCATGCCAGCCATGCCGCCCATCGCTATCATGGGACACTTGTGCCTGCTATGATGGCGGCAACAGGCTGGCAACAGAGCATCCGGAGTGGAATGACTGCTCCACGCAGCCACCATCTCACCCAGCGCAGAGGCATCCGTACCGGTCGCCAGCAGCACAGCCAGGATGAGTGCAACTCCAGTCTGTCGAAGCCATTTCATCTTCTTCGAGTTATATCTTGTCTCCACATCTGGCACAAACCATTCCGCGGGTCTGTCTGCCTTTTCCACTTCGCCCGCCCGCGACCATCGAGAGCACCGCTAGTGTTCGTGGCGGACAAAGCCCGCGGCTGCTGCATGCAATGCCTTTCTTTTTTGCCTTCCAGCAGGGAATCTGCCGTTCATTCTCGGCCGCCACATCTGTTCCCCGCGACCATCGGGAGCACAGCCAGTGTTCGTGGCGGGCAAAGCCCGCGGCTGCTGCATGCAATGCCATTTATCATGGAGGGAATCTTTTTATATCGAGGGATTCCATCGTGGTTTCATCGTCAGCTTCGCCGCAGTCTTCTCCATTGCGCATTGGACTCATCGGCTTCGGCACCGTCGGAAGCTCTGTTGCGCGCATCCTTGCCGAGTCCGCGCCCGCTGGTCTTGCGCTCACCATGATCGCCAACCGCAACGTCGCTCGCAAGCGGGCTGACTGGGTTTCGCCATCGGTTGTGTGGACCGAGCGTGTCGAAGACCTGCTCTTGCCTGAGTCTCCGGTCGATATTCTTGTCGAACTGGTCGGCGGTTTTGACCCTGCCGGTGAATGGGTTCGCCGCGCGCTTAGCGTCGGCAAAAGTGTTGTCACCGCGAACAAAAAACTCATCGCCTACCAAGGTCCGGAGCTGGAGTCGCTGGCCCGGCAGTACGGATGTCATCTGCTCTTTGGCGCTGCCGTCGCCGGCGGCATCCCCGTCATTCCCGGCATCGAGCACGGTCTCTCCGGAGACCGCATCACGCGCGTCGAGGGCATTCTCAACGGCACCTGCAACTTCATCCTATCGGCGATGGAATCCGGCTCCGAATACGCCACCGTCCTGGCCGACGCACAGCAACGCGGCTACGCCGAGGCAGACCCAACCGAGGATGTGGGCGGCTTTGACGCGCGCGCCAAGCTCGCCATCCTCATGCGCCTGGCCATGCGCGTCCACGTTGCGCCCGAAGAGATTGACGCGCGTCCCATCACGGCTGTCTCCGCCGTCGATTTCGCCTACGCAGCAGAACTCGACGCCACCATCCGTCAGATCGCTCGGGCCGAAGATACGCAGGAAGGACTGGCCGCCGTCGTCAGCCCCATGCTCATTCCGCGACGCTCCCCGCTGGCCTGGTCAACTGGCACAGAGAACATGGTCGTTACCACGGGCGCTCATGGCGGCGAAGTTGTCTTCTCCGGCCACGGCGCTGGGGGTCATCCCACCGCCGTTGCAGTTGTCAGTGATCTCGTCAATCTCGCGCACGGCCTGGGTCGCGCCCCCGTAGCCTTCCGTGCCGCGCACGTCAACGTCGAGCCGGAGGTGCCGCACTACATCCGCTTCCTCGTTCGTGATCGCCCCGGCATCGTCGCCGCCATCGCCGGCTCACTCGCGGCGGAAAATATCAACCTCAACGCCATCCTGCAAAAACCCGGCTGCTGCGCCGATCGTTTGCCCTTCGTCGTCACCGTTGAGCCGTGCCGCGCCTCTGCGCTGCGCCGCGCTCTGGCTGCCATTGCTCAGATGGATTTTGTGCTTGCTCCACCGCTCGACATGCAGATCCTGCACAAATAACCCCGCGCCGTTTTTGCCCTTGCTCTTGTCCTTGCTCTTGCCTTTGCCGTTGCCCTTGCTTTTCTTGTTGTCATTCCAGAAGGGAATCTGCTTCTGTTTTTGCCGTTGCTTCATATACCTCGGTGGCTTCGTTGCGGTTCGTCAGCCCCGCTTTGATCGCGGGTCTGATACGGGCGGCTTCAGGCTTTTGTTGATTTATGAAACACGCTCTACGGCAAAAGCAAGGGCGACAGTTGCCTATCGTGTGAACAGATCGAGTGGGATGGAGTCGGCGATGGCTTTGTAACCGGCGGGCGAGGGATGGAGATGATCGCCGGAGTCGAAGGCCGGGAGCATGCGGTCGGGATGTGCGGGATCGCGGACGGCGCGGTCAAAGTCGAGGACGGCGTCGAAGTGGCCGGTCGCGCGGATCCAGGCGTTGAGCGCCTGGCGGTCGGCTTCGTCGGCGGCGTCGGGGTGGTAGTA
>JAJZCP010000056.1 GCA_021846065.1 Acidobacteriota bacterium | reverse complement strand
AGCAACAACTGCGGCAGGACCGCAAACAGCTTCGCGCCGACGTCATGCAGTATGGAAAAAAGAGTCCCCAGGCCAAGGCGGACCGCAAGAAACTTCGCAAAGATCGAAGCAATCAGTCCGGCGGCTAAATGTGAAGTTTCAGGAGGTTGTCCATTCGATCTGACTGTGAGAAGCTGGTTCTGCGAAGAATCGTGCTTTCTGGAGAGACCGCATGGACATCCATAAGAATGCCAGACTTACGCTGATCCTGCGAGCGGAGATGGTGAAGATTGTGCTTGAAGAAGGCTGCACGTTGAAGCGGGCCGCGGCCCGCTTCAACGTGAGCGCGAAGACCGCCGCCAAGTGGGTCCGTCACTCGTTCAACCGCATCCCGGCAATCTCCAGCTCCACGCCGCCAAGCCCTTTCCCGCGCACCGCCTATCTATACCTCATCGGTACGGGCCGGGCCAAAATTGCAGGTACCAACTGAGTCCTAGCACGAAGAACGATGGAAGAGCCACGAGGATTTTGAATACCTGAATAGTCTGGATTGACCTTTCCGGGTTTCTTTTATTCAGGAGAGCGAAAACATTATGCATCAATATCCAGAAAAGCTGAATCACCGCGAGTGACATCACAAAGTCAAATCGTTTTGCAGGTGGAAGGATGCTCTGCGCATCATGCCAGCCAAATCCTACAGTTACTCCAACGATCAATAAGGTTGAGAAAGCGGCCAGAGCATAATAGAAAATCTTCTTTTTCAATTTCGCCTCCGTTCTTGTTTGCTCTCAACGTCTGCATCCAGTGAAATTCAGCAGTACGACTCGGCATAGTAGGCGGCAACCAATCCTGCTGCACCTAAGCCAATAAAGCTGATACAAGTCACGCCTCCACTTAAGATTACGCCCAATGTGCAGCCTTCTTGGATCAATCCAGAGAGGGAGGATCCAATCGCACTTCCGCCAATGACACCTAATACCTTGCAAAACGCAATGATCGGTGGACGTGGCGGCGGAGGAGGATAAGCAGGACTACTTTGACCTCCTGAAAATGCGGCCTCCTGTAGTCCTGGTCGTTTTCGTTTCAGGATCAACCTGGCTGGTTTCGTCACCGCAACCTGCGCAAAACCAGCGGACAAATCGAGAAACGATTGCGAAATTCCTTGTTGTTGGATTTGCCTGAGCGCTTTCGTCTCTTCCGGTACATACGACTCAAAGAGGTTGTGGATCTCTCCCGTAACATCCCAACCGACGCGCGCGCTTAATTCTCTGGATAACTGCGACTCGAGGGCGCTTCCGTCGAGCGGCGCTCCGGTCATCTCGATCTGGCTCAGCATCTTGCCTGCTGCTGGACGGATAAAGTCATCGAAGTTCGTCTCTTTGAAGTGCTCACCCACCATGCCATACCAGAGCGATGCATCGTTGAAGTCCTGAGCTGTTGCTCGTCCCTGCATCGCTCGGGTCATCAATCGCAGACACTCCTCATGAAATCCCCGCATTAATGCGGAACTTAAAGGATGAGCGTTTGTCGGGGGGGGTAAGTGCGTGGCTGGTGTTCGTTGCAAACACGCCAAGGCTGGCAGTGGTGCACTGAAGGAAGTGCCGTCTGTTCATGGGAGCAGGCGTCCTTTCGGGGGAATTGGACCGCTGATGCGATGAGATTCTCATAACTTCTCTGTGCAGTCAACTTATTTTGTATGACTTTTTTGCAAATAGACTCAACCTTGATCCACAGGGAAACCAAACGAGAGCATTTTTTTCGGAAACACAGTTAGCCGTCGGCTCGTTACTCGCTCAACCGCATCCCGGCAATCTCCAGCTCCATCCCGCCCATTTCTTCCGCATCCCCGGCCTGTCTGCGCTCATTCTCGCGCACGCGATACGCCAGGTCGATCACGCTGCCCGCTTCCAACCCCATCGCCGCCGCCTGCTCGGCCAGCTTCCATCCCACAGCCTTCACCGGCTCCATCCGCACGCGCGTCTCGTCCGGCATCACCTCCAGCCGGATGTGGACATCCTTCATCACCCTCACCGGAGCCACCACGCGCACCCGTCGCGCCAGCAGCACCGGCGCCGGATTCCCGCGTCCCGTCGGCTCCAGTTTGCGCAGCCATCCCGCGACCGTGCTCGTCAGCCGCTCCAGCGGCAGCTCCGCATCGATCCGCAGCGTATGCTCGGCCACGCGCCCGGCCAGTCGCTCGTCGGCAAACGCCTGCACTCGCCGCTCCATCTCCGCCAGATTTCCCGCCGGCATCGCAAATCCCACCGCAAACGCATGCCCCCCAAATCGCGTAAACAGCTCCGCACACGGCTCAATCGCCTCCAGTAGCGGAAATCCGTCGATCGAGCGCCCCGACCCATACGCCACGCCGTCCTCCACGCTCACCACAATCACCGGCTTCGCCGTCCGCTCCACCACGCGCGAAGCCAGAATCCCGATCACCCCGCGATGCCAGCCTTCCCCCGCCAGCACCAGCATCGCTTTCGTCTGCAGCGCCTCATCCGTCTCCAGCCAATCCTCAATCACCTTCAGTGCTTCGGCCTCCGTTGCGCGTCGCTCCTTGTTCTGCTCTTCCAGCTTCGCAGCCAGCTCCAGCGCGCGCATCCGGTCCCGCGTCGTAAACAGCTCCACCACATCGCCCGCCACGTCCATCCGCCCCGCCGCATTGATCCGCGGCCCCAGCCGGAACCCAAGATCGAAGCTCGTCACCGCGCGCCCCGTCACATCGATCCCCGCCGTCTGCATCAGTGCCTGCAATCCCACGCTCGACGGTCTTCGCAGCTCCTCCATCCCCACCGCCGCCATCACCCGATTCTCGCCCACCAGCGGCACCGCATCGGCCACCGTCGCAATCGCCGCCATCTTCAGCATCGACGGCAGCGTCCGGCTGCGCACCCGCTCCCTGCCTTGCTCATCCGTGCTCTGCCGCTCCAGCAGCGCCTGCGCCAGCTTCAGCGCAATCGCCGCGCCGCACAATCCTTTTTCGGGATACCCGCATCCCGGCTGGTTCGGATTCAACACCGCCAGAGCCTCCGGCAGCGCGTCGCCAGCCTCAGGCAGGTGATGGTCCGTCACAATCACGTCCATCCCCAACGCGCGCGCCGCCCGCGTCTCCGCAAACGCGCGCATCCCCGTGTCCACCGTAATCACCAGTGTCACGCCCTCGCGCGCCGCCTCTTCCAGCACCGCCGTCTGCAAGCCATAGCCTTCGCGCAGCCGATGCGGCACATGAAATCGCACTTCCGTCTTCTTTGCCGTTTCGTCCCCGCGCGCCGCCACCATCTCAATGGCCGTCTTCAGCAGCACCACCGCCACCGTCCCGTCCACGTCATAGTCGCCATACAGCAGAATCCGTTCGCCCGCGGCAATCGCCCGTTCCACGCGCTTCACCGCAAGCTCCATGCCCAGCATCCGCATCGGCTCGTGCAGGTCGTCGATTCCTGGATGCAGAAAACGATGCGCTTCTTCGGCGGTGCGGACGCCGCGCGAGGACAGTATCTCGGCCAGAACAGGTGGAATACGCGCCTCTGCGGCCAGCTTTGCCGCAATCGCTGCTTCCATTTCCATCGTCCGCCACCGATACCCCGGTCGCTTCAGTGTCGCTTCGGATTTCTTTGCGTCGTGCTGCGACTCACAACTCGTTTTCATCCCCGTCGCCGTCGTCGATCAGAATCTCCTGAAACGCTTCCACGTTTTCGATCAACTCCTGGTAGTGCTCATACCACTCCGTCGTCGTCTCATGCAGAAACACCACGCCCTGATGCACAAAACCAAGCTGGATGTAGCCCAACTTGCCCGCATGTTTCATCAGCATCTGCGCTTCGATCAGTTCGTTGGCTTCCTCGTCCGGAAAGTTGATCTCGCTCACCTGCTCCATCAACTCTTCCAGCTCTTCGCGCTCCAGCGTCACCTCGCTCATCGTCACAAACGACGCTCCGGCGTGCTTGGCCATCTCCACAAAGTCTTTCCAGGAGTCGGCATTCTCCGCATCCTCCCACAGCACCGCCTGCACGTCTTCCGTCACATATCCCGGCAGCCGCTTCATCCCGTGCCCTTCGATGAACGCGACCATATCGTCTTTCAGCGAAATCAAATTGTCAATCGTCATAACCCTCCCATTCTCTCAGACGGGCCTCAGACCAACCCGCTGCGCAGCTTCATTTCATTCCTGAAAATCACCACCGCAATCCAAAACAGATTCTCTCACGCGACCGCTCCTGCCCAGCGCGAACCCCGCACAAACCACATGCCCGGTATGGTATCTTGAAGTTTCAGTCCATGATCTTTTCCCGCGAATATATCGGCTACCTGGCGCGGCGCACGGTCAAACACCTCACCGACGCCAAGATGATCCATACCTCTCACACTCCTCTCGTCGAAGAGCGTGTCACCCACGCCATGATCGAAGAGATGGCCCTCGAAGACCGCATCAACGAAGAAGTGCGCGTCATCCTGGAGGCTTATCAGCAGGAGATGCTCCGCTCCGGTGCGCAATACGCCGAGATGTTCAAGAAGATCAAAGCCGAACTCACTCGCAAATACAAGGCCGTTCTATGAGAATCACTCGCGACAAGGTCAACAAGCTCGCCCACACCGTCGCCGACACTCTCGCCGACATCAAGGAAGTCGATTTCCTCGAAGATCGCAACACCATCCGCCAGGAAGCCCGCAAAGTCCTCGATCAACTCTTCGCCGAGGAGATGAAGATCGATCAGGCGGCGCGCCTCAAGATCAGCTCCCAGCGGCGCATCATCCAGGAAGGCACCCAGGAGTGGGATATCCTCTATCGCAAGTACTACAATGAGGAAGTCCGCCGCCTCGGCATCTAGGCAATCCCAGCACAATCCCAGCCCTCCTTGTTGGCCTTCCCGCAGGGAATCTGCTTCTGACGTTGTTTTTGCTGTTGCCGTTGCTTTTGCTGTTGTTTTTGCTGTTGCCGTTGCTTTTGCTGTTGCTTTTCTTGTTGTCATTCCCGCAGGGAATCTGCTGTTGCTTTTCCCGGCAATTTCAGCGCAAGCACCCCCGCGACCAGCGGGAGCGCATAGGCGCGAACGCGCGGCTGCCCCACGCAGTGGCTGCATGCAATGCCCCGCAGGGAATCTGCTGTTGCTTTTCCCCTCGTTCTCAGCCCATCCCCATCCGCGACCAGCGGGAGCGCATAGGCGCGAACGCGCGGCTGCCCCACGCAGTGGCTGCATGCAATGCCCCGCAGGGAATCTGCTGTTGCCTTTCCCCTCGTTCTCAGCCCATCCCCATCCGCGACCAGCGGGAGCGCATAGGCGCGAACGCGCGGCTGCCCCACGCAGTGGCTGCATGCAATGCGCTGTTTCTGTAGTCGTTTCGTTTACGGTATCGGCAGGATGCTGAACATCAGCGCGCCAAACGCCAGTTGCGAGAAGATCTGCGTAAACTCAATCGCCGTTCTCAGCCCTGAAGGTTTGAACGTCTTCTCCGGCACCACAATCGTATCGCCTGGATAGATGCGCAGGCTAGCAAACTCATTGCCCCACAAGCCATTCGTCGTCGTCTTGCTCACTACCGCGCCGCTGGCTCGAATCACAAACGAGAACTTGCGATCGGAGTCCTGGTTCGGCCCGCCTGCCATTTGCAGATAGTCGCGCACCCGTCGGCGCTGCGCATACAGAAACGAGTTCTGGTCATACACCGCGCCCACCACGTTCACGTTGTTCGGCTGCGAAGGCACAATGAACCGGTCTCCATCCTCCAGCGGCAGGTCGGGTATCGTGTTCACCCCCGTGCTCTTCGGCTGAAACTCCAGCACAATCCGCCCCGTCGCGCGAATCCGCGCCAACGCCGCAATCAACTGCTGCTCGCTGCCTTGCGCTGCCGCCGCCGAGCTTTGGTCCTGCGCAGAGGAAACGCCAGAGGACGCCACTGCCAGGTTCCCGCGCTGCACCTGCATATTCAACTGCTGGATATACTCATCGATCCGCGCCTGCTGCAGAATCCGCGTCGATTGCCGCGTAAACTCCGACCCGTACAGATACGCATCCGGCGTCAGCCCGCCGGCGCGGATCACCAGATGCCGCAGCGACTCGCCCGGCAGCGCCGTATACGTCCCCGCATGCACCACCTCGCCATCCAGACGGATCAGCTTCGTCTGCTCGGCGATCGGCACCCGCACATCGGCTTCAGAGAAGATGCTCACCACGTCGCCCGGCTCCAGCGCCAGATTCTGCGTCTGGTCATGTTGCAGCACCAGTTTGCCCAGGTCAAACGGCACCAGCACCGTCTTCAGCGTCTTCGGGTCCATCCGCTCGATCACTGCATAGTTCCAGTCGATCTCCGGAGCCAGCACGCTCACACGCGTGGACTGCACGCCCGCCAGCGAACGCCCGGAAGGCAGCGTCTGCGCTTCGGCCACGGAGATATTCGCGCCGCGCCCGGAGGCGTCCTCCGTTCCATTCACCCCTTCGCTGTTCAGGCCCTGCTCGGCGCTCAACGCGCTTTGCTGCATCCCCAGTTGCGCCGCACTTGACTCCGCGCTCAACTGCCCGTTCGTCCCCGCGCCCGGCGATGCAGCAGCGCGATTCTGCTGCAACTGCAAATCCGTCGTCGTCGCCATCTCATTTTGTGTCCGTCGCAGCGTCACTGCATGCCCATTCGGTGGTTGCAGCATAATCCCAAAGTTGGGCACCGGCTCAAACTCCGGCGTCGGCAATCCCAGTCGCGCCCGCCGCCACCAGTAGTTCTGCGTAATCAGCGAATCCTTGTCCGGAATCAGGTCGCTCACGTGCATCCCTTCATGCCACGCAAACCGCCCAGGATTCGCCACATTCCCGCGCAGGATCACCGTCTTCGCATATGCCGGCACAATCGAATACACGCGCACCACGTCGCCGTTGTCCAGTTTCGTCGCCAGACCGGCTTTGTCATAGCTCACTTCCATCGTGCTTCTGGTCGTGTGGTCCTCAATCCGTTCGATCGAGATGCGGCTCTCCGCCGCCACCGCCGACAATCCCCCCGCATCCCGCACCAGATTGTCCAGCGTCTCGTCTGCGCGCAGTTCATAGATCGCCGCCGTGCGCACCGCTCCCGTCACCGCCACCTGCGACCCCACGGGCGCAATGTAGATCACATCGCCCGTCTGCAACGGAACGTCGCCGCTCTTGTCCCCGTGGATCAGCAGCGCATACAGATCGAAATCCGTTACCGTCTTGCCATTCCGCCGCAGCTCGATATGGCGCAAGGAACCATCCACCGAAGGTCCGCCACTGGCAAAGATCGCATCCACCAGCGTGCTCAGCGCGCTCACCGTATACACCCCCGGACGCTGCGCCGAACCGGAAACATACACCTGCACCGAGTGAATCTGTCCCACATCCGCCGTCAGGTCAAAGTTCTTGAAGACCCGCGCAATCGCCGCGCGCAGATGGCCGTCCAACTCGGAAAATTGCAGCCCCGCCACGTGAATCGCGCCCACCTGCGGCAGATAGATATCTCCGGAGCGATCCACCCGCAGATTCGACTGAAAGTTGATCTGGCCCCACACCCGAATACGCAGCACATCGTCCGGACCCACTACAAAATTCGTCGGCACCTGCACCGTGTCCAGCGGCGAAAACGTCGCCGGGATATTCCGAAACAGATTCGAGCCATACACCGGCAACACCTGCCCCGTCGTCGAGGCCACAAACTTCTGGAACTCCGTCAGCGGTTCCCGAGGCGCCTGTCGCTGCTGTGCCTGCTGTTGCTGCAAGCGCTGCTGCGCGGTCGCGCCCGTCTGCCCGGCCTGTCTGCCTGCTCCCGTCAGCGAATTCGTATCGTTGTACTGATCCGCCGGCAGAATCGTTGGCGTCGCCTGCAATCCCTGAAATCCTGTCCCGCCAGCCTGTCCGGCGCACTGCGGCATCAGCGCCTGCTGCGGATCGGCGCAGTTCGCTGCGCCCCCGTTCATCATTTGTCCCCCGGCGGCTCCGCCCGTCTGGCCCGTCGATTGCCCGCCCATCGCCGTCGGGTCCATGCTCGTCGGATCACTGCCCGCCGGATACCCGCCTCCGCCGCCCATCGATTGCGCCCGCACGGCAAATCCTGCACTCAGGCACACGCTCACGGCGCACATCAGGGCCATCGCCGCCGCACGG
>JAJZCP010000055.1 GCA_021846065.1 Acidobacteriota bacterium | reverse complement strand
GCTTCACGTCGCTGCCTGAGTTCAGCGACATGGGATGGGTGGGCAACCAGAAACGCTTTGGCGCGGCCATGGCGCTGACGGAGGTGTGAGTGAGCACGGGCGCCAGTCCGTTTGCAATCCTAAGTCGCGCCGCGCAGATGGACACGCCGGCGCTGGCCAGTGGAGATGCGTGGCTGCTGCTGCTGGATTTCGTGTGGCAGGGGCAGCATCTGCGCCTGGTGCGCAATCCCTCCCCGGTGCAGTTTGACGCGGGGGACGGCAATGGCCTGAACACCTATGAGGCTTACAACTTTGAGTTGGAGGTGGACCAGACCAGCAATGGGAAGCTGCCCACGATCCAGCTCCATGCGAGCAACGTTCTGGGCGTCCTGCAGTCGCTGATCGAGCAGAATGCTGGAATCGCCGACGGGGTTTGCAATATCTACGTCCTGAACACTGGCAATCCAGCGGGCGAGCCGGACCTCGCGCTTGCGACGACGGTGCAGAAGGTGGCGACAAGCGACAAGCTCGTGACGTTTGAGCTGAGCGGCCCGTCGCCGCTACGGCTGAACTTTCCCCGCTACAGCTATCGCGCGACGTACTGCATGTGGCTCGCGCGCTACAAGGGTGCGCAGTGCCTCTACAACGGCACGCTCCCAAGCTGCGACGGAACCTACGACGGTCCGAACGGCTGCCAGGTACACGGCAATACGCTGAACTTCGGCGCGTGCCCAGGGATCGGGACGAACGGCATTGCGATTGCGACGGCGGCCAACTGATGATCGATCACGCGCTCTATCTCGACCTGCTGGGCAAGCCGTTTGTGGACGGCGGTCGCGGACCGTTTTTCTACGATTGTGTGGGCCTGATGCTTGAGCTGCACCGTCGCATGGGCCATCGGATGCCGGAGTGGGCGAGCGACCCCGAAGAAGTTCCCCGCGCGATGAGCCTCTTTGAGACGGTGACTGCGCCACGCGCCGGAGACTGCGTACTGCTGCGCAGTCCTGATCCGGGGTGGCATGTGGGTGTGCTGGTGACGCGGACCCTCATGCTCCACGCCCGGCGCGAGGCGGGGGTGCTCGTCGAGTCGATTGCGCGACCACCCTGGAAGAATCATGTGGAGGCGTACTTCCGATGGAAGAATTGATCCTCGCCACGGCAGGCTCCAGTCCGCTCGCTGCGACCAGCGACTACCCCTCGGCCACCGTCCGGGTGCTGGAGCGCCTGAATCCCTTCGACCCCGGAAAAGTGAATGTCCACACGCTGGACTGGACGCCGGAGGAAAGCGTGGCTTCGGTGGTGCGGCGCGCAGGCCTGGACGCCTCCGAGTGGATTCTCTCGCAGAATGGTGCGAAGGTCGCGCTTGAGGATCACGACGTTGTGCTGGCGCTGCCGGGCGCTTCCATCGTGGCCTTTCCACGCTTGCGCGGAGGGGCGTGGACAAGCCTCCTGGTGATGAGCGCAGCGCTGCTGACGGGATTCGCTGCGGCGGCGGTGCTGCTGATGTACTCCACGCTGGCTATTGGGACAATTCTGAGCATCGCCGGGGCTGCGGCGGCGATCGGCGGCTCGCTCGCGTCGTGGGCGCTCCAGCCCGCGCTTCCCAGCGCGCCTTCGTTTTCGATGACCTATGACCCCACCGGGCCGAAGAGTCTGGCGCAGCCGGGCGTCCCGATGCCCAAGGCCTACGGGACTTTCGGCTGGGGCGGAAACTGCATTTCGAGCTATGTGCAGTATCAGGGCAACAACGCGACCATCTTCGCCTTGTTCGACTATGGGTTCGGAACCGCGTCCAGTATCTCGAACGTCCTGCTGAATGGCCGCGCAATCTCCACTTACGAGAATGTGAGTTACCTCACGCGCATGGGGTATCCGGGCGTCCCACCGGGGACCACTCCCCAGCCTAACGCCAACCAGCAGACTCCGATTGCTGGTTTCAACCGCACAGAGAACGGCTACCCCATGGAGACAGAGCTTCTCGTCTCCAACGGTCCGGTGGTGTATGAGGGGATCGGCACAGATGTTCAGGGCTTCGATGTCACCTGCAAGTTTCCAAGCGGCCTCTATCACGTCTCAGCGCATGGCAACTTCGTTCCGCTGCGCATCAGCTACCAGATCGAAATCTCTCCCCATGGGCTGAATCAGTGGACGACGCCAGTTTTCCCACGCGACGACAAGAAAGAACCCATTTACCAGGTCTTTCAAGATGGGGTGATCGGGTGGCCATATTGGGTGCTTGTGCCGACCGATAGGTTCGCCGGTACTAATATCTGCTACGCGTCTGACGGTCCTGCGGGGGATCCGGACGCCGCGTCGCTCCACTATCCCGGCGAGCCAGCCACGCTCACAGAGAATGTCGACGTCTACGACTTCCAGGGCAATATCACCGTCCAGCAGATCACAGTCACTGGGGAGTGGCAGCCCTGCGACCAGTCCATCGCGTGGGAGCAGGTGACCGGCTGGTGGGCTGGCTATCGTGTGCTGCTGGAGAGTCTCCAGAATGCTTTCTTTGACACCGTCTCGATTTACGGCCTCGCGCCCGGCCAGTACGACCTGCGTCTCACCAAGATGGGGTATGAGGAGCCGGGCGGATATTGGGTGCTGGCAGACAGCACGGATTCGCATTACGTCTGCGACATCTGGTTCTGGAATGTGAGTGAAATCACGCTCCAGAATCTCTGCTACCCGTCGCAGGTGCTCATCGGCGTCCAGGGTGTTGCGAATGCTCAGTTGAATGGGACCGACCTTCAGCTTGTGGCGACCATCCAGCATGGGCTTGGGACGGACACCATTCTTCCGTCTGAGCTGGCGTCGTTCGAGGTGGACAATCCGGCCATCGTCGCCTACGACCTGCTCACCAATCCACTCTACGGCGGAGGCATTCCTGCGTCGCAGATCGACCTTCCCGCATGGGTAGAGTGGGCGCAGTTCTGCGACGAGCCGGTGACGAATCAGGATGGGAGCACCGCGCGCCGATTTGTGTTCGCTGGCGTCTTTGACCAAACGGTCACGCTCTGGCAGGCGCTGGGCATCATCGGCACCATGAGCCGCGCGGCCGTTCTCCAGTACGGCGCAACCTATACGGCTGTGATTGACGCGCCGGGCGCGCCGGTGCAGCTCTTCACGGCCGCGAGCATCTTGGAGGATTCCTTCCAGGAAATCTTCACCTCGACGGCCGACCGGGCCACTATCTTTGAAGTCAAATTCGCCGACGCGGCCCGGAACTACCGGATGGACCTCCCAGTTACGCTGATGGGTGCGAATGCGCTCAATGGCCCAGTCGTCCCGCGCACTGTTTCCACCTCTTTGACGGGTTGCACAAGCCGCGATCAGGCGTGGCGTTTCGCCTATTTTCAACTACTGACCAATCAATACTGCCTGCGCACCGTGCAATTCTCAGTCGGACTGGAGGGCGTTGCGTGTCGGCTTGGATCGCTCATCGCCGTCCAGTCTGATTACACAGGCTGGGCGAACGGCGGCCGCGTCCAGGCAGGCAGCACTTCCTCTGAGATTGTGACGGAGCAGCCGGAGTTACAATGGGCTGCGGGTGCGGGGTGGACCGTCGCCGTTCAGCACCCCGTTGTGGCGCGGGGCACCGCGACCATCGCGTCTGTCTCCGGGAATGTGGTTACATGCACCGCTGCGCTCCCAACCGCTCGCGTGGTCAAGGCTGTCTCTCCCGCAGGGGTGGAGTACATTGTGCAGGGCGTCAGCGGCGATACGCTGACGGTCGAGAATCCCCAGCCACAAGCGTCCGCTCCCGCGCTCGCCGCCGGAATGGTGCTGACGCTTTACGATCAGGCGGTGATCGACAACTTCCTTGTGACCGGAGTGAGCACGAACGCAGACGGCAACTCCATCCTCTCCATCGCTCCGAACACCTTTTCCGCGACGCCGACGGTGGACGCGCCGTGGATTTACGGCCAGAGCGGCGGCGAGCAGCCAGCCAAGATATTCCGCGTGGTGGGCATGCGCACCACCAGCGATCTGGTGGCGCAGATCACGGCCGTCGAGTACAACCCCCTTTGCTATGTCGATGTGGTTCCGACCTATTCGGCGATCATTCCGCCCCCTGTCACCGACGCGACTGTGACCAACCTCTCCATCATCGAACTGTTCCAGAATGGAGCCGTCACCAATTCGCTCGACACATCGTTGATCGCCGTCTCCTGGCAGAACGCCAACAAGTCAGTCGGCGGCGTGCTCTACACGCGCGTGATGCCCACGAATGGCCTTTTCACGGCAACGCAGAATCTGCTGCCGGATACGGACCTGACGCAGGGCGCGACCTTTTGGGGCAATACGGCGACGGTCAACAGTCTTTTTTCGGTCGCATCCATCGCGGCCATCAGTGACGAGGGATTCGAGTTCACAAACTCCGGGACCGTCGGCTATTCTCCCACCAATCCCGTCGCGCCCCTTGCTGATTTCAGTGCGCAGGTGCCGGTCGTTCCCGGAACTCCATACACGCTCAGCGCCTACATTGACGTGAGCCATGTGAGCGGGACCAGCACCTGGGGACTGTACCTGCTGGACGCCGACACCGGCGCGACTGTTGCATCCCTGACGCCCGCCGCAGGCACGGCTGCCGGCCGCGTATCCGTCACCTTCACGATGCCTGCCTCCACAGTCGCGGTCACCGCCGCTCCGTGGACCACGAATGGCACCGTGGCAGCGGGCGCGAGCGTGGTGGTGGCGCAGCCCATGCTCCAGCAGTCCTCCACGGCATCCGGGTATGTCGCAGGCCCGGTCCCGACGGTGCTCGGCGAGTCTGGGTGGTCTATTCAGCAATTCGTGCCGAACGGGAACAGCGCATCCTTCGTGGGGACGATGGGCGTCACCTATCAGGTGCAGGTGCGTGGCGTGGACGCGGCGGGCAACCTTGGGCAGACGCCGCTCTACGGCGCGATCGGCGTCCTGGGATTTACCAACGCGCCTCCGGGGCCGCAGAACTTTACCGTGGTCCAGACCGCTGGTGGCAATGTGCTGACGTGGAGTGCATCTGCCGGAGCTGCGAGTTACAAAATTCAATATCAGGACACGATGGATGTTTACGCGCTCAACGTGCCGGATGTGCTGGCGACAGTGACGGGCCCGACGTGGACCGATACCACGGTGCGCACCGGCATTTATATGCTGTTTGCGCTCGGCGCGCTCCCGGATCAGATCCAGTCCGCGCCTTCCTATGCCTCGCTGGTGCCGCCTCCTCCGTCCAATCTGACGCTGACAGACGATCCCAGCGCAGCGGTGCTGCAGGCGAATGGCACAAGTCTCGCACCGATTCTGGCGCAGTGGACGCCCCCGCAGGACTCAGATGTGCTGACCGAAGGGCACATTCAGGTGCAGTACGCGCTCCTGAGCGCCACGACTGCGCAGCCGACGAGCGCGCTGCCAATGACGCAGCTTCCCAGCGGCCTCTGGCAGTCTGGGTGGGTGGACGCTGGGGAGGTCTCCGGCGCGGCGACCTCGATGGTTCTGAGCGCTATTTACGAGTGGGAATCTGTAATCGTGCAGATCCGCAGCGTCCGCGCCAACGGGCAGACCTCCGCCTGGGTGCAGACGACAAACGCGCATGATATTCTGCGTCCCATTCCGATCATCTCGCTGGGGAACTCCTCCGCGATGCAGCTTTCTTACGGCAACGGTGCGCTGGTGTCGTCACTTCAGCCCGCGCAGGAGGGTGCGGATGTTACCGCGGAAAACACCGCGTATGACACCGCTCGCGTGAATACGATCCTCTCTTCGGACTTGATTTACCCCGGCGCTCCCTCTGGCTCAACCGGGATTGACTACATGGTGGAGGGGACGAATTACAAGCGCGTGCTAGCTGGGGCGTTTGCGTCGGGATCCCAGAGCCAGTTCGCCCACTCGGCCATGTCTGCGGCTACCCAGCAGGCGATCAACAGCAGCGGGGATGTGCAGAATCTGGGGGGCACAGCAGCCGCTAGCATCACGCCGATTGCCGGGCTGATGCCCGCGCAGGCGGGTGCAGATGTGACTGCGGATCACACGGCGGCGGACACCTCGAACGTGAACGGCATTCCGTCTCGCACCGTCTCACAGGGTGCCACAGGGCTGAATGCGAACCTTGTCCCGGACAGCAGCGTCCTTTTTGACTGGACGTACTGGAGTAACCCAGGCGCGGACTGGTCCATCGTTCCCATGTCAGAGACCGGCACCAACGGATTTGAAGTGAGCGCCAGTGCGAGCCAGTCCTTCCAGTCTTCTGTCTCCGCACAGTTCAGCCTGATTGCAGGGGCGGTCTATACTCTGAGCGGCTGGGTGAATGCAGCGGGCGTGAGCGCTGGTACTCCCGCGTGGATCCTTTACAATCCGGCCCTCACCGTTCAATACGCGGCGAGCGCTGCGGCAGCAGGAAGCATCGCCCGGGTGGCAAGTTCGTTCACCATGCCTGTTCCCAGCGGGTATACCTCCGGGCAGCCAGTTCCCGTTGTTTTGCTCTTCGACACCGCAGATGCGACGCTCTCCGGGCCGATCTTCGCTGCCGCGCCGATGGTCCAGCAGGGCAGCGTGGCCACAGCCTATGTGCCCAACCTGCTGGACAACACCTCCGGCAAGTGGCTCCACGGGGCCATGAGCGCGGCCACACAGCAGGCGGTCTCTCCGGCCGGAAATCTGCTTCTCAAGAACACCACCAGCGTGCCCGGGCAGACGATCAATCCCACGCTCTCTTCCTCATGGAGCGACCTGCCCGAATTGGGCACCGGGAACCCGGAGATGTCGCCCACGCTGCACGGCAATCCGGTTCTCGTCGCCTCTGAGCTTGCCTTCTCAAGTATTTCGTCCGGGGGAGAGGTCACCGGGATCGAGTACACCTTTCCGGCTACTTCCGGCTCGCAGCCGCCGACCATCTCCATTTCCATCTCCGGGGATGGTGCGGGCGCATCCGCATCTGTCTCCTGGTCCGGCTCTCCTACGAGCTGGACGCCGACACTCACAATCGGCGGAGGATCCGGGTATACGTCGGCGCAGGCGTCGGTGACAGTCACCAGCAACGGCGACCCGAATTATTCCAGCGGCACCACCACCTACGCTTGCAATGTCTCTACGCCCACTCCAAATGTGGGGGTGCCCATCCAGTCGCGCCTGGTGATGGATGGGACGATCATCGCAGCCCCCGTGCAGGTCGTGACGGACGCAGCCGGGATGGCCTACTACACGACCACGCAACTCATCACCCCCGCGCCTTCACCGGGAACGCATTCCTTTGAAGTTCAGGCTTATTCGTCCGGCAGTTCCCCGGTCGAGAGCGCCTATCGCACGTTCCAGCTCATCGAGCTGGGATAGGAGAGTTATGCCCAGCGCTGTTGTCCTCAATACGCCTGTCCGGGTCGGCACATTAGGCAGCCAGACCACTGTGAGCCAGCTTCAGCTCGTCGCGATCGCTGTGAACTACGAGCCGTGCCACGTCGCCAAGGGATACGGGGTGGTGAGCCTGACGGTGCGCGATATGGCGACCGGATACGTCCACTCGATCCAGTACCGAGATGCGCAGGCTCTCGCTTTGGCGCTGCAGGTGGACGGCCTGGCCGCGACGGCCCTCCTGTCCCGCGCGCTGTCTGGCGCCCAACTCCCGCCAGGCCAGATCGTCCCCGTGGCCACGTTGTCGCTTAGCGGCGTCGCATCCAACGGTTCGGTCGTCCTCACAGCGTCGGCGGCTTCGGGCGCTTCCGCGCTCACTTCGGGGCCTGTCACCTTTTCTGACGGGGACACTGTGCTCGGAACGGCGCAACTCTGCGCCGCTGGTACGGCGACTCTGAGCGTCTCGTCTCTGGCTCCCGGTTCTCATGCGTTCACCGCGTCGCTTGCGAGCACCAGCACCGTTCTGGGCGCGACTTCGCCGGTTGTAAATTTCACTGTGGCCTGAAAGGAGATTCGATGGAATCCCAAATGCACCCTTCTGAAGCATGCTTCGCGCTTGCGCGGCGGTTCGAGGGGCTGCGCCTTACGCCCTATGCGGATGCCGGTGGCCTCATGACAATCGGGTGGGGTCATCGCCTTTTCTCCCCGCCCTTCCCCGCTTCGATCACAGAAGCGCAGGCCGAGGAATGGCTTGCGACGGATATGGAAGAGGCCGCGCTGAGCGTGGCTCGGCTTGTGAGCGTCCCCCTCGCGCAGCACGAACTGGACGCGCTCAGCGATTTTGTGTTCAACCTTGGGGCGTCCAGCTTTCAGCGGTCGTCGGCTCTCGCACTGCTGAATGGCGGCAATCGGATACTGAGCGCGGACCATCTGCTCCTGTGGAATGAGGCAAGCGTCCGGGGAAAGATGCAAGTGTTGCCAGGCCTGACGGCGCGCCGGGAGGCCGAGCGGCAGCTTTTTCTTTCCGGCGTATGAC
>JAJZCP010000054.1 GCA_021846065.1 Acidobacteriota bacterium | reverse complement strand
CGGTCGCCGGTGTATCCGCGCCCGCATGGAAACCTGACGGTGAAAATTCAGTACCGGCAATAAGGACATTGAAAAAAAATTCAACGGGATCGGCGGCTGCACCGTGTAGGTAACGTCCACCCGCTGCAACACAAACGTCGGCGCCTCAGGATCCCTCGACGGCGTGTACCCCGATCCTGAGTTGCCGTACGTCATGCACTCAGCCACTCCGCTATTGGTCACGCCGATCTGTTTGGAGCAGACCTGGACCGACGTGGCGGTTGCATACGCGGCCAGTCCGGAAAGATCGGCGGAGGCAAGCCCCGCAACAGAGGATGTGTTCGACATGGGGCCCGCTGCCGGCAGGCTGGTTTGTCCCGGTGCGTTGTACCCTTGCACGGAATACTCCACAGCTCCGCGCGTCGCGGTCGCAAGATTAACCGCGACAAAAAAGAAATAGCCAAAGTCGATGGCGTACGCGATCAGCAGGATCAGCAGTGGCAGGAAGACAGCCGTCTCAATCAGGCTCTGGCCGCGGTCGCAGCGGGCGCGGGTGCGGCACGCAGCCCATACTTTCCGCAGATAAAAAACGGATGGCATCGCTGAATATATCGGCAAACCCTGCCGATACCTTCTCTGCGAACAAGCAAATATTCCAGGACAGATTGGCAGAAAAGAGCAGGCGGCGATGGTTACTGGCGTCCTTCAATCCGGCAGAATGGCTGCTGCGCGGGCGGGCGCTTCGCCGGCCACGCGGCGGGGTGTCCCGTTTTGGGCGGTTCTTGGTGCGGCGCTGGCGGCCGGCATCTTCTTTATGCTGCCGAAGGGTATCGTTGACCCGGACATTGGCTGGCACCTGCGCAATGCGGCACTACTGGTGCAGACGCACCACTTTCTCCATCGTGATGTCTATTCGTTCACGGTGGCCGGCAAGCCCTGGATCGACCCGGAATGGCTGTCGGAGCTGCTCTTCTACGCAGGTTGGCGTGCGTGGGGGGAGCAGGGTGTGTTTCTTGTGGAGTGGCTGACTCTTACCGGAGTGATGCTCGGCATCCTTGGCCTGAGCTGGCAGCGCAGCCGTGATCTGCGAGCGGCCTTTGCCGTGACTTACGCAGGTCTTTTTCTGTCCAGCGTCTCCTTTGGGCCGCGAACTCTGCTGTTTGGATGGCTCTGTCTGGTAGGTGAGCTGGCGATCCTTGAAGATTTCCGCACGCATCCAGCGTGCACTCCTCGCAGCGTGTGGCTGCTGCCCCCGCTCTTCGCAGTCTGGATCAATCTTCATGGCTCGTGGATGATCGGTCTGGTCCTGTTTGCCGCCTACGGCGCTGCGGGCCTGGCGGGCGGCCGCTGGGGCAGTGTGGACGCTCTGCCATGGCGGCCGGAGCAGCGTCGCGTGCTGGCGTCGGCCTTCGCTCTCTCAGTGGGCGCCTTGTTCGCCAATCCCTACGGGTGGCGCCTGGTGGTGTACCCGTTCGACATGGCCTTCCGGCAGAAGCTGAATATCGCCAGCGTGCAGGAGTGGCAGAGCCTGGACTTTCACTCTCCGCGTGGCAAGATCGTGTTTCTCCTTCTGGCCCTGGGCGTCGTGAACCAACTGATCCGCAGCCGGCGCTGGGCGCTGTATGAGGTGCTCTGGCTGCTGATCGGGCTCTATGCCGGTCTTACCTATTCCCGCTTCCTGTTTCTTGCGGCCATTCTCGTGCTGCCAATGCTGGCTGCTGAGTTTCCTCGCCCGGCCGACGGCTGGCAGCGGAATCGGCCGTGGCTGAACGGTGCCCTTGTGCTGGCGATGCTGGTCGCCGTGGTGTTGGCGTACCCCTCACGCGCACGGCTGCAAGCGGCGTGGCAGCAGCAGTATCCTGTCGCCGCAACAGCGTATCTCCGGCAGCATCCCCCGGCCGGCCACGTCTTCATCGCCTATGAGTGGGGCGGCTACCTGATCCTGCACGACGCGGCGCTGCCAGTATTCATCGACTCACGCGTCGACATCTACGAGCACCACGGGGTTCTGCGGGACTACCTGGACGCGGTGCATCTGCGGAACCCGCTGCAAATCTTCCGCAAATACGGCGTTACGGCGGTGCTGTTTCCTGCTCACGCGCCGCTCGCGTATCTGCTGCGCCATATTCCCGGCTGGCGGGTGCAGTACCAGGACCCGACGGCGATTCTTTTCATGCGCCAGCCGTAAAGAGCCTGGCGCATGGCTTTACCGGATCAGCGGACGATCCGTGAGCAGCTGCTTCCCGGATAGTTCCTGCACAAGCCACGAACGGCCGTGCAGCAACGCGTCCACATGGCCAGCGTAGTCAGGCGGCACAAACAGAAACTTCCGCGGCCCACTGCCCCATTGCTCCATAAGCTGCCGGTCGGTCAAAAAGATCTTCGGTGCGTCCGGGTAATAGGAGCCCCAGATCATGGAGCTGGAACGGCCATCGACCAGCCAGGCCTGGCGGCGTGTGTAGAAGATGATCGACGACCCGTACGACTGATCCCCGTAGAGCATCAACTCGTCCTGCGGACTGGCAATCTGGTTGATTGTCTGCGCAATGCGGTAAGAGGAAAGCATTGGCGCAAAGCGGACGTAGGCAATATGCGCGGCCACCAGAAACATGGCCGCCGTAATCGCGGTGGTAAAGGTGGCGCGCAAATGCTGGCGCCGAACCCGCAGCCAGAGCGCGATGGAGGGCCCGAGCAGCAGCGTAATGGCCGCCAGAATCGCCGGCAGGCGCAGCGCGGCAAACGATGGACCGGTGAGATCAAAGAAGTGCGACATCGACAGCGAGTAGCCGCCGACGTCGCGGTGGGCGAGCAGTTCGCCGATATCCGGCACAAATGGCAGGTGCCGGGAGCTCCACAGCCCATAGCCCAGCAGCGCGGCAGAAACCAGCCCGACCAGCATTAAAACGGCATTGCCGATGGTCAGCCAGCGAACCGCGAGCGGGTCGCCGGTGCCGGCGTTCGCTTGCCGCTCCAGATGCGCAAGGCCGGCAGCGGTCAAAAGAATCAGCGGAAGGTAGGCCGGATAGGTGTAGTACTCCTGGTTGGTCGAGATGGAAAAGAACACGAGAATGAAGGCCGCATAGCAGCCCAGCAGCACGCCCGACCGGCTGGCAAAGTCGAGCGAAAAGCGCTCCCGCCACAGCCGTCCCCCGGCAGCGCGGTTCTGCTTCCAGGCGGCCACCAGCGTCGCCGGCCAGAACAGGCTCCATGGGAACAACCAGACCAGGTGAAGACTCCAGAAAAGATAGCCGGGCAGCTTGTTGTAGTCGTGCGGGTAGCGCTTGCCGAGGAAGCGGAGCACGTGCTCGTTAATGAAATAGAAGTAGAAGAAGCCGTGAACATTGCCCTCGCTGGGAATGTTGCCGACCGGGTGTCCCTGATCCGGATTGTGCAGCCCGGCGAGGATATGCCAGGGCGCGCCGATTGCCAGAAACAGCAGCAGACCGGACAGCAGACGGAATTCGCGCCAGCGCCGCCATTCTCCGGTGATCCACAAATATGGCAGAACGCCGCCAAGAAAGAAGACCGGCGCAATTAATCCCTTGGTCAGCAGGCCCAGCGCCAGCAGTGCATAGGTGCCGTAAATCCGCTGCGCGGACTGCATCTCCAGTCCGGTGAGAAACAGGTAGAGCGCCAGCCCGGTGAGCAGTGTCAGAATGGCTTCTGGGATAAAGATGCGCGTGAACAGGAACACGCCGATCGATGTAAGAAAGCCGATAGCAGCATAGAAGCCGGCGCGCTCCCCGCCAAGCCGCCGTCCCCAGAGCAGCCCCAGGATTGCGCTGCCGAGCACCGCCAGCGTTTGCGGCAGGTGGGTCGCAAACGCGGAAAAACCGAAAATGCGGTACATGACCGCAGCCAGCCAGTAGGGAAGCGGCGGCTTTTCCAGATAGCGGATACCATCGACCTTCAGCGTGATCCAGTGACCGGTGAGCGCCATGTGCTGCGCGGCCTGCGCATGCGTGGCATCGGCGTCATCGATAAGCGGCGGCGTGAACAGCGCGGCAAAATAAACCGCAAAAAAAACCGTAAGGATCAGCAGCCATTCGGTGCGCGAGGAGAGGGGAAATCGCTCGGTTGACTGGCGGGCAATGGCCGGGCGCCCCGGCAGATTGGTCAAGGGAAACTCCATCAATGGATCGATCAGCATCAGAATAGCAGCCGGGTGCGCGCAACTTCGCCGCGGTTTCGTGTAGCTTTGCAAGCGTGGGGAAAACCGTCATGCCCGAGACGACGACGTATGCAGCGGTCGATATCGGCTCCAACTCCGTCCGGCTCAAAATTGCCGCAGCACGGAATCACCGGTTAAAAACGCTGCATGAGGACCGGGAGATCACACGGCTGGGCGAGAGTGTTTTTGAGAGCGGCGTGGTGTCTCCCGATTCGATGGCCGCGACCATCCGTGCCCTGCGGCGCTTCCGGCGCGCAGTGCAGGCCCATGCCGCCGATCGCGTGCGCGTGGTGGCCACCAGCGCGCTGCGCGATGCGCGCAACCAGCAGGCCTTTCTGTCCTGGGTGTTTTCCGCGACCGGCTGGCGCGTTGAAATTATCTCCGGTCTGGAAGAGGGCCGGCTGATTCACCTGGGTGTTGTTTCCAATGAGCCGGCGGCGCGCGGCCGCTGCGCGCTGATCGATCTGGGTGGTGGTAGTTGCGAAGTGACGTTGTCGGAAAACTCTGCCATCCGCAAAATGGTTTCCCTGCCGTTAGGGGCCGTTCGGCTGACGCGCGAATTTCTCAAACATGATCCCCCGAAGCGCGATGAAGTTTTGCGCATGCAGGACTTTATCCGCCGTGAGCTGCGCCGCGCCGAGCAGATTATTGGCGTCGAGCGAATCCCGGCGGTCTTTGCGACATCCGGAACAGCAGCGGCACTGGCGGCAGCCTCTTTGCCGCACGCCAAGGCGCGCGCCGCGCGCAAGGGAACTGCGGAATCGAAGGCCGAGGGCCGCACCTCCAGCGTGCATGCATGGGAGCGCACGCCCACCATGTCTGTCGCGCGTCTCGCCGACAAACTGCGTCACATGTCGCTCGCACAGCGCAACGCTGTCCCCGGCATCGGACCAAAGCGGTCGGAGATTATCATTGCCGGGGCGAATGTTTACGCCGCGCTGCTTGAGCGATTCGATCTTCCAGGCTATCGCTACTCCCCCATGGGGTTGCGCGATGGCATGCTGTCCCTGATGCTCGCCGAGGGCGACACGCATACCTCCGCCCATCAGCACTTTGAGCAGGAGCGGTGGGCCAGCGTACTGGCGCTCTGTCATCACTACGGGATCGATCCCAAAAAGCAGAAGGCAGTCGTCGAGCATGCCGTGCAGTTTTTTGATGACCTGCGCTCCGTCCACGGTCTGCCTGCGGAGTACCGGCTCTGGCTGGAGGCGGCCGCCATGATGCACTCAGTCGGGAAATTCATGAACTATCAGGGGCACCACCGGCACACGCAGTACATCATTGCCAACTCTGAGCTTTACGGGTTTACACCGGAGCAGCGGCTGG
Source organism: Acidobacteriota bacterium (assembly GCA_021846065.1). The sequence continues at coordinate 2,949 of JAJZCP010000054.1, read as the reverse complement.
TTGTTTCCGCCATTGCGCGATACCTCGGCAAATCGCGTCCCTCGCCCACAGACCGGATTTTGCGCATGATTCCGATTGAGGAGCACACGCACGTCAAGCGGGCTTCGCTGCTGCTGCGGCTGGCCGTGGCGCTGCATCAGGACCATGCGAGTTCGGCGCTGCAGTTTCGTCTGAAGGTCGCACCCAAACGCGTCTCCGTCGTGCTGGACGCCGGGCGGCGCCGCGCGGATCTCGAGCTATGGTCGCTGCGTAAGGAAGCGCCCTATTTTCGGGAGGTTTTTACGCGCGATCTTTTGGTTGAGGTGGCGTAGAGCGCCCGTACTACGCGCGGGTCGAGCAGCCACTGCAGCTTGGCTGGTCCGCGGCCAAGGTCGACCATCGCCATGGCACCTTTGCGCAGCCGGATGTTGGCGCCGCCCGTGGGGGCCAACAGACGATTGAGAAACTCCGGAAGGTTGGGGCTATGCCCCACCAGCAGTAAATCTTCGGCGCCCGGCGCGCTCTCCAGCAGCCGCTGAAAATCGGCCCACGTTCCGCTGGGCGCCAGCGCCTGCGACAGTTGAATCTTCTTCTCAAACCCAGCCTCATTCCCCACCAGCGCTGCCGTCTGCGATGCGCGCTTCAAAGGGCTGGAGAATACGGCGTCAAACTGCAGCTTCATGGCGCTCAGCACGCTGCCCAGCAGAATGCATTGCTGCTTGCCTTCCTTATCGAGGGGGCGCTTGAAATCGATGACGGGGTCCGGCTTGCGCTGGCCGGCGCTTGCATGGCGCAAAAAATAAAGATTCATAAAACGAGGGGGACGCAGCCAGAAGATATTGCAGCAGCCAAACGGCCCGAATGTTCAGGATAAATCACACGATATCGGCCGGGGGCTGTGTGAAGTCATTGCGCGCCGTCAGCCGCCAAAGTTCCGCCGTCAGCAAGCCGCCCAGGCGCGGCGACTCCGCCACACGCACAAATCCGTGCCGCGCCAGAATCGGTGCGTAGTCCGGCAGGCGGCGCGTGCGTAAGCCCGTCAGCAGCCGGAAGGCAAAGTAGAGCGAGCCGATAAGGGCGCGCGCGAACGCAGCCTGAGCCCGGCCGGAGGGAATCGCGAACTCGGAAACAATCCAGACGCTGCCGGGTGTCAGAACCGGAACGATCCCGTCCACCAGACGATCGATCGCCGGCTCCTCCAGGCAGTCGAGCGAAAAGTGTGTCACCACGCTATCGAAGCGGCCAGTGGGCGTAAAGCAACGCAGGTCCTGTTGCACGACGGTCAGCCGTGCCGCCGCTCCCACGGTCGCTGCGCGCTGCTGCAACGCGGCCAGCATCGCGCCGCTGGCGTCTACCGCAGTGATGTGGACCTGCGGGTTGCGCGCCAATAACCGCTGGGTGTAGCGGCCATCGCCATCCCCGAGAATCAGCATATTGCTGAGCGGCAGCGCAGCTTCCAGAAAGCAGAAGCGGCAGCGCGCCAGCAGGGGGCCAAAGGTGAACAGCTCCATCCAGCGGTAAAGCCGGGCGAGTGGATCGAAGTTGGGCGGTCGCTGCTCGGGTGGCGGAGGCATTTATCGCACGAGCGGCCACAGCAGCAGAGGGGTCAGCAATGCTGCATCGGCAGCGATGCGAAGTGCCTGGGCCGGGAGACGCTCCCGCCAGTGCAGCAGCACCAGGAAGATGGCTGCGCTGGCCGCAATGGCGGCCCAGGGCAGCGCCATGGGAACGCCGGGCGCTCTCCATGCGCCCAATATTCCCGCTACCAGCAGGCCTGCTGACCAAAGCTTCAAGTGCCGCCCCAAAAATGCGGTGACGGGATGAATGCGAGGATGACCGGCTGACGCACCCAGGATGGAATGCATCACTTCCTGCGCCGCCTCTTCGTCCTCCCACGTCTGGATGGCGACACAGTTGAGCGAGCACAGCGCGCCGAATGCGATCGCGTCCACCAGCAATAGCCCCGGAACGTGGCGGGCACGCAGCCAGGTGGGCATGGTGCATGCAACGGCAAACAGGAAGCCGACCGCCAGCTCCTTGGGGATCAGGAACCAGCGGCTGCGATGCGCGCCCGACTGCGAGCGGTGGCCATGCACCAGCGAAAAGTACGCGATGCCCAGAATACATAGCGCAATATCGCCAAGGCGGACACCCGGCTGCGCCAGCCGCAGAATCATCCACGTCAGCGGTGCAGCGACTGTCAGGCAGGCAATCGTGAATACCCGGCGATGGCGGAAGTAGAACCAGTGCCGCTCGCGCAGCGATGCTGTCTCCGTGGCGCTGTAGCCATCCAGCAATCGGTCGGCAACATAGACCACCCATGTTCCCAGGCCGAGAATCGGAAGGGTGACGCGCGAATATGGCACATGGAATACGGCGCCGAGAAACCAGCACCACACAATCGCCACGGTCGGAGCATCCAGACTCCACAGGTGCCAGGCGACGGCGATGGAGATCCAGGGCCGCCGTCCAGGCGCGGTCTCTGCCATCATCCCGAACCGCGCGGTACTATGCTCCGTCACGTTTCGCGTCGAGCGCGGCGCCGGCGATACCTGCGCGCGACTTGCGCCCGTCGGCAGGGCTGGGGATGGCTGCGTGGTGCTCATCAATCGCTCTACACCGCTGACGGAGCCGTGCTGTCCGGGCCGGGCGTCAGTGCGGCCGGCGGTCGAACATTACGGCTGGATAGCTTCGTTTTTGTGGATCGTTGCCGCGGCTTGCCGGATCGAGGCGTAACTTGCGGCGCTTCCTTTTTTGGCATTGCAGTCAACGAAAATTCAGGCGGAATATCGGCCGCGGTGGCTTCACCCTCCGCCACGCGAATGAGAAAATCCTGTGCCGAGAACAGTGCGCGCTTGCCGCCCTTGGCGGGCCGCTCGGCGCGGCGATATTCGCCCGACGGGCTCAGAAATCGCGATGCGGCCGCATCGGCCAGGTATGCGGCGAGAATTTCATCGCGAATGCGCCGCC
>JAJZCP010000053.1 GCA_021846065.1 Acidobacteriota bacterium | reverse complement strand
AGGCCGATACAGCCTTTCTGCAAAGCGTCCTCGACGAGTTTGGAACGCCCGACATCGTCCTCGACGACGGCAGCCATCAGATGGCCCACGTCGTTGAAACCTTTCGCTTTCTCTATCCCCGCACGGCCCGCGACGGCGTTTACATGGTCGAAGATCTGCACACCGCCTACTGGGACGAATACGGCGGTGGCCTCGGCCGCGAAGGCTCCTTCATCGAGCTGTGCAAGCGGCTGATCGACGAGCTGAACGCCGACTGGACGCGAGGCCAGCTCCCTCCCACCGACTTCACCCGCTCCACGCTTTCCATGCACTTCTATGACAGCATCGCCGTCTTTGAACGCGGGCGACATGAAGTGGCACGCGAAGAGCGCATCAGCGGTCGGCGCGCTCTCATCAACAGCCTGCTGCGGCGCAAAAACTGATCCTTCTCTCGCGCCTACTCTGAATCCCGCTGTCGCGCCGGCTTCGTCTCGCTGTACTCCTGCTCGGTGTTGATCGCCCACAGCGCGGATTTGTCCGTGTTGCCCTCTAGAATCGCATCGACCGCGGCCATCGCCGTCAGCATCGAGTGGTCCTGGTTGTTGTACTTGTGCATCCCGTTGCGCCCAATCAGAAACAGGTTCTGAAAGCGGCTGACAAACTCGATGATCTCCGGAAAGCGATCATAGCTGCCAAAGTACGCCGGATAGCTCTTCGGCACGCGCACCACATGCCAATCCGTCACCGCGCTGCGTTGCAGCATCCCGATCTTTTCCGCTTCCGCTATCGCAAACTCGGCCATCGACCCATCCGTGCGACTCCACAGATCATCCCCCTCCTGGCAGAAGTACTCCAGCCCGATCCACGTCTTCGTCGGGTCTGCCACCAGATAGGGACTCCAGTTGTTGAAGATCTGCAACCGCCCCACGCGCACATCCGGCTCCTGAATATAAATCCACGTATCGCGCAGCCGCGAGCCATCCGCTTCCGTCAGGCTCAGCTTCTCCACCAGCAGGCCCACCGTCATGAAGTCGCGATAGACCAGACCCTCGCTCACGCTCCGAATCTCCGTCGGCGCAGGCTCGTCCATCGCGCGAATCAGATCCCGCACCGGCATCGTCGACAGCACATAGTCGGCGGAGATCGTCGTGGTCGCGCCGTCAGAATCCGAGACCGTGACCGCGTGAACCCGGTTCTCGGCGCAATGCAGACCCCTTACGGTCGAGTCCAGTCGAACTTCGCCGCCTTGCTGCTCCACCAACTGCGCCACATGCTCCCAAAGCTGACCCGGCCCCAGCTTCGGATACAAGAATCGCTCAATCAGTGACGTTTCCGTGGCCTTCTGCGCAATCTCCGATGCGGCATCGGGTCTGCGCTGCTGCCGCAGAAAATGAACTACCGCGGCGCGCAGGGACAGCCCCTTGATCCGGCGCGCGCCCCACTCCGCGCTGATGGATGAGCAGGAAACTCCCCACACCTTTTCCGTGTAATCGCGAAAAAACGTGCGGAAGAGTTCCCCGCCAAAACGGTTGATGAAAAAGTCTTCCAGCGTTCGCTCCGGCCTGCGCGGAGCAAGTTTTGCCGCCAGATAACTCCAGCCGATCCTCACCGTTCGCCTCACGCCCAACGCGCGCAGCGTCGCCCCATCGAGCGCCAGCGGATAGCGAAAGAATCGCCGCAGAAAATAGATCCGGCTGCGACGCGGTCGCAACAGCATCACACGCTCGCTCTCGACATCCGCCGTGGCCTCGACCGTGCGCTGCTGGTTCTGGTATCGAACCGTCGCCGTCGCTTCGTCCTGCTGCTGCGCAATCGGAAAAAGCTCCGTCCACCAGGCCATCACGCGATCGGAGCGGGAAAAAAACCGATGGCCGCCCACATCCATCCGGTTCCCTTTGTAGCGGATCGTGCGCGACAGACCGCCAATCTCCGACGTAGCCTCGACCACGATGGGGTGTATCGCCGACCGGCGGCAAAACTCCAGCGCCGCGGTCAGTCCGGCCGGTCCGGCCCCGATGATAACGGCAGTTTTCCTCGCGTTCATACTGCTTCCTGAAAATCGGTCTGCGCATCGTCGGGGAAAGAGATTGCTTCAGGCGGTCTCCGTGCTTCATGGCCAGAGGCTCAACCGCGACAGACGCGTGCAGCTATTGTTGCTGCTGCACAATCTGTGTCATTGCCGACTGCGCCGGTCGCGGTGGCGCTTCCCGCGCACGCTCCACCAGCACAGTCCAGTCGTCCGGCACGTGCTGGCGACGATCGAGAACCGGCGCGGTGCTACTGGCCTCCACCTGCACCGCCACGTACAAATCGCTGTCCGCATCCCCGCGGAAGATGCCGTGCGTCGGCGGCACATCGGCGTAATCGCGGCCAATCGCGGTGCGGATGTGGCGCGATCCCGCCACCAGATTGTTGGTCGGGTCAAAGCCAATCCAGTTCAGCCCCGGCAGCAGCGCCTCCACCCACGCGTGCGTCGCGTCCGGAGTGGACCGGTCATGGTCATCACTTCCTCGATACAGATAGCCGGAGACATAGCGAGCCGGGATGCCCAGCGATCGAAGCAGCGCAATCATCGTGTGCGTAAAGTCCTGGCAGACGCCTTTGCGGCTGAGAATCGCTTCATCGATCGGCGAATCCACGCGCGTCGAGCGCGGCACATACTCGAAGTACCGGTATAGCGATTCCGTCAGTTCTCGCGCAGCCGTCAGCGGATCCTCGCCTCGGCTGACGCGCAGTTCGGCGGCAAGCTGTTTCAGTGCGGCGGAGTTTTGCGTGAACTGGCTCGGCAAAAGCATCTCGCCGTAGTCGCCGTCCTCCACAAGATCGGCCAGCTCCTGCCAAGCCGAGGTCGCCAGAGCTGTTGGAAGCGGTTGCACCGGATGCTGCTCGATCAACGACTCGGCGAGGATGACAAGCTGACTGTGTTCGCCGGGAATATCAAAGTGCTGCACGTTGTTGCCATAATGGTCGCGATAGCTGAAGACGCGGCAGCGCGGGCTGACGGAAAGCGAAAACGAAAGACAGTGCTGCGCCTCGTCGGTGCGCGGATGCATGCGCACTTCCATAATGCTTTCGCTCACCGGCTGCGCGTAGCGAAATCGCGTGAGATGGCGGATGGAGTAGAAGTTCATGTTCGCCTCGTCTGCCGAAGTTCCGTGAGCCTGCCGCCCACGCATCCATGAGGAGATATCGCTGTACGTTCTCACTGCCACTGCCTTTGCTGACTGCCGATTACGGTTGATTCGCTTGAGTTGATTCGCTTGGGTTGATCCGCGCCTGGCTAAAGAGCCAGCGCGGCCTGAACGGAATACTGCATGTAATGACTGTAGAGTACCTCGTGAATCTGCTGGCACTGCGCCCGGATCGAATGAAGAAATGCGCCCGTATCACCCCGCAGAATCTCGTCAATCGTGGTGTAGCGCAGCATGGACTGAAGCCGCCCCACACACGCATGCAGAGCCTCCGGCGCGCGCCTTGCTCCCGCGGACTCAATCGCCTCCAGCGACTGGCGAATGCCGTCGATGGCGTAGCGAAGTGCATGAGGAAAATCTCGATTGAGCAGCAGAAACTCCAGAATGCGTTCCGGCACAATGTCGGCTGTATACACCTGGCAATACGCCTCGAATGAGGTGCAGCAGCGCAGCAGCCCCACCAGTTCCAGATAGCGATAGCCGCTGTTTTCGCCCTCCAGAACATGCAGCAGGGTCTCGCGATGCACATCCAGCAGAGTGGTCGTGGCGTAGGCGCGTTCCAGGTAGCGTCCCAGCCGGATGAACTGCCATCCGTCGCCATGAATCATCGTCGTGTCGGTCACGCCTTTGAAAAGGTGAATGCCGTCGATAATCGACGCAAGCAGGTCGCTGATGTTCCCGCGAGATTGGAGCTGCGCCTGCGGAGAGTGCATCTGGAGAAAGAGCCGGTTGAGCCGCTGCCACTGCTCGGTGCTGATCTCTTCACGCACCTGGCGCGCGTTTTCCCGCGCCGCATGGATGCAGGCGTTGATCGCCGCAGGGTCGGAAGTCTCAAAGATCAGCTTCCGCGCCATCGCATCGATATCCCCGCTCCACGCCATGCAATCCGTGCAGCCGAGCGAGAGCATCAGCCGGTTCCAGCGCGTCTCCGTCGACGTCTCGGAGGTATCCAGCAACAGGCTCAGCGTCACGTCAAGCTGACGAACGGTGTTTTCCGCCCGCTCCAGGTAGCGGCTCATCCAGTAGAGGCTGTCAGCAACGCGGGATAGCATGAATTCCTCCTGCTGAAAATTCTTTGGTGCATTCTGTGCGCTGGATGAGAGATGAAAGATCACCGTTTATTCCAGCACCCACGTATCTTTGCTGCCCCCACCCTGCGAGGAGTTCACCACCAGCGAGCCTTTTTCCAGCGCAACCCGCGTCAGTCCGCCGGGCACGATCTGCACCTTGTCGCCAAACAGAATGTACGGCCTCAGATCCACGTGGCGCGGCTCCAGCCGTCCGTCAAACAGGCACGGAGCACGTGAAAAATCCAGCGTCGGCTGCGCAATATAATTCCGCGGATTCGCCTCGATCGCACGCGCAAACTCTTCCCGCTCGGCCGTGCTGGCGTGCGGACCGATCAGCATTCCGTAGCCGCCACTTTCTCCCACCGCTTTCACCACGAGCTTGTCCAGATTGGCCAGCACGTGCCTGCGCTGGATATCTTCGGTCAGCAGATATGTCTCCACGTTGTTCAGAATCGGCTCTTCGCCCAGGTAGTAGCGGATCATTTGGGGAACATAGGCATACATGCCTTTGTCGTCGGCCAGTCCCGTTCCGAAGGCGTTGGTCACCGTCACATTCCCGGCGCGATATGCATTAAACAGCCCGGCACATCCCAGCGCAGTGTCCGAGCGAAAGGCCAGCGGATCGCTGTAGTCGTCATCGACGCGGCGATAGATCACATCCACGCGCTTCAATCCGCCGGTGGTGCGCATGTAGACGATGTTGTCATGCGTCACCAGATCGCGGCCTTCCACCAGATCGATGCCCATCTGGCGAGCCAGATACGTGTGCTCAAAATAGGCGGAGTTATACACGCCGGGGGTCAGCAGCACAATGTTTGGCTCCGGTCGACCCTCCGGCGCAAGCGAACGAAGCGTGCCCAGCAGAAGCTGCGGATAATGCTCGATTGGCTGCACGCCATAGCTTTGGAAGAGCCGCGGAAAGGTGCGCTTCATCACCCGACGATTCGTCAGCATATAGCTGACGCCTGAGGGAACGCGCAGATTGTCTTCAAGCACCACGAACTCGCCGCTGGGCAAACGCAGCAGGTCGCTGCCGACCACAGCGATGTAAACGTTGCGCGGCACCTCCAGTTCGCACATCTGGCGGCGATAGTGGCGGCAACTATACACAAGCTGACGCGGAACCACTTTGTCGGCAAGAATCTTCGCATCGCTGTAAACATCCCGCAGAAAGTGATTCAGCGCAACGATACGCTGCGTAAGTCCGCGCTCGATCGTCCGCCACTCTGAGGCTGTAATCAGCCGCGGCAGCAGATCATAGGGAAAGATGCGCTCCGTACCCTCGTCGCCACCATAGACCGTGAAGGTGATGCCCTGCATCAGAAACGACAGGTCCGCGGATTGCTTGCGCCGTTGCAACTCTTCCGGCGACAGCGTCGCCAGCATCGCGGCCAGAGCCTGGTAGTGCGGACGCAGACTGCCATCCGGCTCGCGCATCTCGTCATAGACCTTACCGACAGGGTAGTCGCCGAGAATGTGGTCCGGAATTTCCGGCATGCGGATTGTGAAATCTTCTGCCTGCTGTGAACTCATGGCCAGGACTGCGGCTACCTTTCTTGCGAATCGATCGGCTGAAAAACGAAAGGCGCAGCCACTCGACTGCGCCCTCCTTTTGTCTGCTCAGCGGCGCGTTTAGAACAGGTTCCAAAGCGCCTGGTTATAGACTTCGTGGTGATACTGCACCTCGGAGCCTTTCACAAATGTTCCAAGTGCACGTGGAGAGCGATCCGCGGCGCCGCGCTTGAGGTCCACAAAACGACTCTGCACGTCGGCGCCAAGAATCTCGGCAATCCACTTCGACTTCGAGAAGTCCTCGATGGCGGTGTAGATATTGTCCGGCAGATACCGCTGTGCCTGGCGCAGATTCTTGATCTTCGACACCGATCCGTCGATGCCCGTCTTGAACAGCGAATAGAGCGCCAGATACGGATTGGCATCCGGACCGACCGAGCGAACCTCGACGCGCATCGACTTCGAGTTCCCAATCGGAATGCGCACCATCGAACCGCGATCCGTGGCCGAGGCCTTGATCTGGTTGGGCGCTTCAAAGTGCGGATCCAGACGGCGATACGCATTCACGCTCGAGTTCAGAATCAGGCAGATATCGAGCGCATGGGTCAGAATGCGATCCACAAAATCCCATCCCGCGCCCGAGAGCTGTTCCTGTCCATTGGCATCCCAGAAGAGATTGGTCTTGCCATGCGTGATGGACATGTTGGTGTGCATGCCGCTGCCGTTCACGCCCACCACCGGCTTGGGCAGGAAGCTGGCCGTAAAGCCCATGTTGTTGGCGATCTGGCGCGCCAGCAGCTTGTAAAGCTGGATCTGATCGGCCGCGGCCACAACCTCGCCGTAGCTGTAGTTGATCTCAAACTGGCTCGGCGCAACTTCCGGATGATCCTTCTCATTCTGGAAGCCCATCGCGCGCTGCACTTCCGCCGCCGTATCGATGAAACGGCGCAGCGGATCGAGCGGCAGCGAGTGGTAGTAGCCGCCCGTATTCACGTAGGTGAAATTGCCCGTCTCGTGATACTTGCGCTCGGCGTCCGCACCCTCAAACAGGAAGCCTTCAATCTCGTTGGCCGCGTTCAGCGTATAGCCTTTTTTCCGCGTGGAGCTTGTCGGCATAGGTCTTCAGCACGCCGCGCAGGTCGCCGGAGTAGGCCGTTCCGTTCTTGTCGATGACGGTGCCAAAGACCAGCACCTTGCCCGTGCCAAAGACGTCGGCGGGAACCCAGTAAAACGCGCTCCAGTCGATGCCCAGCCGCAGGTCGCTCTCCTTCTGCGCGGTAAATCCGCGGATCGAAGAGCCATCGAACGTCAGGTTGTCATAGCTCGAAAGCAGAAACTTCTTGTCGTAGTCGAGCAGGTGCAGGCGGCCTTCGAGATCCGTAAAAAGTACGGTGACGGCCTTGATGCGCTTTTCGTCGGTGAGGTACTTGAGGCGCTTTTCGCGAATCGCATCCGGCGAGACGCGGTTCAGACGATCCGCCTTGGCGGCCAGATTCAGCTCCTCCAGCTCGTCATAGCTGAGGGCAAGAAAATTGCGGAAACTATCAGACACGGAAGACTCCTTTTGGAAGGGTTCAATTTAGGTAGGTTCGTGCAGCGTGGGACGAACCTTGCGAGGCGATTTCGTTTAGATTAAACCGGAAAACCGGGCTGCGCACGCGAAAACGAAGAGAAGTTGAGCGGAATCTGCCGAAAGCCTGACCTCAGACGCCCTGCTAGGATGCCTATCAAGGAGAAATGTCTGTCTATGTTCAAGCCCTTGCCAGAAGGATTGCGTTCGCCCCGGGTCTTTGGCCGCCTGCTGACGGCAGCGTTCGTGCTCTGTGGAGTCGCAGCCACGCCGCCGCTTCAAGCACAGCCGATTCACATCACCGCCGACCTGACCGACGCCCCGCGTAAGCTCTATCACGCCGACATCGACCTGCCCGTCCAGCCCGGCGACGTCATGCTCACCACGCCGGAGTGGATTCCCGGCAACCATCGTCCCACCGGGCCGGTCAGCGACATTACCGGCGTGGTCTTCACGGCGAACGGCCAAACGCTGCACTGGCGCCGCGACGACACCGATATGTATGAGTTTCACGTGACCGTGCCGCAGGGCGTGACCATGCTGCACGCGCACCTGGATTGCATTGTGACAGCGCGCGTGACGCAGAAGATGGCCGTGCTGGAGTGGGAAAAACTGCTGCTCTATCCTGCGCACACGCCGGTCCGCGAGATTCCCATTCAGCCCGCGCTCAAGGTTCCTGCCGGATGGGGCGTCGGCACGGCGCTGCAACCGGTCGGCGGCGTGGCGTGGCCCGTTCCCACATCGGGCACAGTGACGGAGTTTGCCCCGACCAACGTCGAGCAGCTTCAGGATTCGCCGATCATCGCCGGCGAGTATTTCAAGGAATTTGCGCTGGCTCCGGAGATTTCTCCGAAGCACTATCTGGACGTGGTGGCCGACGATCCAGCGGATGCCAATCTGCGTCCGAGCGTACTGGCCGCGGTCAGCAACCTGGTGCGTGAGGCAAGCGTGGAGTATGCCTCGCATCACTACCACGTCTACCACTTCCTGCTGACGCTCTCTGACGTGGCTGGCGGCGAAGGGCTGGAGCATGGGCAGTCGTCCGACAATGGCGTAGGAGAAAAGGGCTTTGCCGACGACAAGCATCAGCTCGCCGAGTCCGACCTGCTGGCGCACGAGTTT
>JAJZCP010000052.1 GCA_021846065.1 Acidobacteriota bacterium | reverse complement strand
CTTGTCGGTGTGGCGCACAATTTTCAGCGCCTCCAGCCCGTCAAAATCCGGCAGTGAATAGTCGGCCAGAATCAGATCCCACGGCCGCCGGCCATAAGCCTCGATAAACTCCGAGCGGGAACGCGCCACCTGAACGTTCAGCACATAGCCCGCCTGCTGCAGGCGCAGCTCCACCAGCTCGTTATCCAACGCGTTATCTTCCAGAATCAAGACGGAAAGCTTCGAGCCGTTCGCGGTCCGCCCCGTCATCTACTGCGCCCTCCGCGCCATGGGCGGCGGCTCATTCACCACGGCCCAGAAAACGCCCAGATCCTGAATCGCCTTGATGAAATCCGGGAACGCAACCGGCTTCACCACGTACGCGTTGCTGCCCAGCTTGTACCCGGTCAGCACATCCTGCTCCTCGCGGGAGGACGTGAGCAGCACCACCGGCAAATGCCGCAGCTCCTCTTCCTGGCGGATCATCCCCAGCACTTCCAGGCCGTCTATCTTCGGGAGTTTGATATCCAGCAGCACGACTGCCGGATTGCCGTGCGGCCGGTTGGCGTACCGGCCGCGATAGAACAAGTAATCGCAAGCCTCTTCGCCATCGCGCGCTATGACCACTTCATTGGCCAAACCGCTCTTTGAAAGAGCGGTAAGGCTCAGCTCTAAGTCGTTTGGATTGTCCTCTACTAAAAGAATGGGTCGTAACACACCATATTCCCCTTTCAATTCGATCAGAACGGCAAGTTTTCGGGAACGGGCAGAGAAAAGAAAAACTCAGCGCCTTCTTCCAGCTTTCCTTCTGCCCACGTCTGGCCCCCGTGTCGCGCTACAATTCTGCGCACGTTCGCCAGTCCGATGCCGGTACCCTCGAACTCCTCCGCGCGATGCAGGCGCTGGAAGGCTCCGAAAAGTTTGTGAGCGTACCGGTTGTCAAACCCCACCCCATTATCGCGTACTCGAAAAACATAATGTTCATGATCTCGACACGCACTTACGTCGATCTTTGCGGCATCCCGGGTCTTTGTATACTTCACCGCGTTGGATAACAGATTGCGCCATACCTGGCGCAGCAGGTGAATGTCCCCTTCGACAACCGGCATCGTTCCGCAATGAAATTCAACGGTCCGGCCTCCCAGTTCATCCGTCAAAATCTCATCCCACACGTCTTGAATCATGACACCCATTTCCAAAGGACGCCGGTCGAGTTTCGTGCGTGCAATCTGGGAAAAGTTCAACAGGCTATCCACCAGAATTCCCGCGAACTGCGCCGACTGCGAAATTTTACTGATGTACCGCTTGCCCTTAGCGCTGAGCTGGTCGGCCTCTTCACTCAGCAGCAGCTCCGCAAAGCCGGAGATGTGCCGGAACGGCGCGCGCAGATCGTGCGACACCGAGTACGAGAACGCCTCCAGCTCCTTGTTGGCGAATTCAAGCTCCGCCGCCATGTCGGCCAGCTCTTCTGCCCGCCGCAGCACGATCAGCAGCATGGCATTGCGAAAGTCCCGCGCCGCTTCGATCTCCGCCCGCTGCCACGGGCCGGACCGGCGCTCGACAAGCTGGCTCCAGCTGGCGAAGGAGTGCCGCGGATTGATTTTCAGCGTCTCGTCGGCGGTCTGCGCCTTCTCCTGCGGTTCGCCCGCCCACTGTACTGTGCGCAGAATCTCCGGACGGAACCAGAGAATCTGGAAGCGGTGTACCTGGGACAGCGATACAGCCATCAGGCCGCTGGCGGTTTCCGGAAAATTCTCTGCGGTGGGATAGATTGACGAAAGATGATCGGTCCAGAAATGATCCGGCTGGCCATTCTCAAGCAGCCAGCTCGCCATCGCCCGCACCTGGCCTTCACCTGGTGTTTCGCCCATCAGCACGCAGGTATCGTCGATCATGAATGCCGCGCCCGAGGAGCGGGTAAGCGCCATGACTTTATCCGGATGCTGGGTCAGACCGTCGATATATTTCTCTTCGAGCGCCATGTATGTCAGCAGGTCGCGCTCGATCGCCTTCAGGCGGATCGTATCGCTGTACTCCGCCATACGGTCGTTGGCCGTGATCTGCGCCGCGGCAATCCGCGTCAGCACATCGCACGCTGAGCGCACAATGTACGGCACCGCGCGCGGCTCTGCATTATGGCAGGAGATCATGCCCCACAGCTTGCCCTCCACCACCACGGAAAACGACATACTGGCCGCCGTTCCCATGTTGCGCATGTACTCCCGGTGTACCGGCGACACGCTGCGAAGCACACAATAAGTCATGTCCAGCGGCGTCTCCTGCGGACTGCGCGCACGCAGCGGCGATGGCGTGTACTCCACGTCCGGAATCATCCGGGTACGATTCAGCAGGTACAGGCGGCGCGCCTGATGCGGAACGTCCGATGCCGGGAAGTGCAGGTGCAGCATGGCAGGCAGCCGGCCGCTGTTTGCTTCCGCAATTACTGTCCCGTGGCCCTCCTCGTCAAAGGAGTACAGCAGGATCCTGTCATACCGGGTCAGGTTTTGAATCTCGCGCGTGATGGAATCCCCCAGCTCGCGAATCTCGCGGATGGATTCCAGCTGCGCCACCACGTTGACGATCGTGGTGTTCAACATCTCCGGACTCAGCTCTTCTTCTGCGCGCTCAAACTCCGCCACCAGCCGGTGCCCGACGGTGTGCGTAATAATCTCCATCTCATGGCCGGAAGCCAGACGGATGCGCCGCAGAAAGTGATTCGGCGGGGCCATCTGGCGCACGAACAGCTCATCACGCAGCTCTGCGGAAAGCTCCGCCCCAAACAGATCTCTGCAGGTGCGGCCCAGAATCGTATCCAGCGGACGCTGCATCCAGTCCTGCGCATTTTCACTGGCCTCGTCCACAACCAGACGGCCATCCGGCGCCGGTACAAAGACCAGCAGAAATCCGTGCGCCTGCACACTCCCGGGAATGTGGATCGGCTCCCGGTCACAGTTGGTCAGGTTGACGGAAGAAATCAGGGGGGTTGCGCTCATAGTCCGGCAGCGAAGCAAAGTTCCAGATAAGAAAATGTCTGATGCGCTCCACGGACGGTTTGGTTGCCATCGAGACCTGGCTCTTCCAGCGCACGCAGCACCTGCCGCCAGCGCTCCCCGGTACGCGCACCGTAGCCTAGAAAAAAACTATGGCCAAACCCTTCCTGCCAGCCGAAGCGCTGTTGCAAATGCCGGCTAATCACCTGCCCGCCCAGCGTCGAGCCCTCAACGACATAAAGGGCGCCCAGCCAGGCGGAACGGTCCCGGACATCCGGCAGCGGCGCGCCTGGCACAAACGACGGCCCTGGGGTGATGCCGAGCGATTCGAGATCAGCCGCCAGCCGATGCGCCTGCTCACGCCCCTGCCAGAAGTTGTAATCCTCTGCCGGGCAGAAGGCCGCGATGTGCGCCTCCAGCGGCACCCAGGCGGCATGCATCCCCTGCAGCACGCGGCCGTAGCGCTCGATATCCAGCGCGGGCGACAGAAGGTCGAGCCGCGTCTCCACGCGGTGGTGCACGGCAGAGGTTTCATTCCGCAAACGATGCAGCATTGTGCTCGTAACCTGCCGGCGGCCGGGAGCGGGCGCCGCTTCTCGATTATCTACGCCCCGCAACTGCGCTGCGGCACCGAACTGCTGCCCCAGGAACGAGTGTCCGACTTGGTTGGATGACAGAAAGCGGGTAGCTTGAACCGGTGGGAGAAGAAATGCGCAGCACCCCCGGAACCCGCACGCACGCGACAGCACCCTCGCTGCTCCAGCGCGGCCTGCTCCTTGAATTTGTAACCCTGGGCTGGAACGTGGCGGCTGTCGGTCTGCTGCTGCGGGTCGCGCTGCCCAGCCGCTCCGTCGCCCTCCTCGGCTTTGCGCTGGACTCTCTGCTCGAGATCGGCGCGTCGCTGGTTGTCATCTGGCAGCTGCGCCGCAGCAGCGAACACCGCCGGCGCCGGGCGCTCCGGCTCCTGTCCGTGCTGTTCGCGGGGCTGGCCGTCTACGTCGGCATCTTCGCGGTATCCGCCCTGGTGCGCGCGACGCATGCCACCACCTCCCGCTTTGGCATGGCGTGGTTATCCATCACCGTGCTGGTCATGCTGCTGCTGGCCGCCGGCAAGCATCACGTCGGAATGCGGCTGGATAATGCCGTGCTGCAAACGGAGGCGCGCGTTACGCTGATCGATGCCTGTCTCGCGGCCTCCGTGCTGACGGGTTTGCTGCTCAATCATTTCTTTGGCTGGTGGTGGGCCGATCCGGCTGCAGCCCTGCTGATTGTTTTTTATGGAGTACGGGAGAGACGCCACGCGTGGGACGAAGCCGGCAAGTAACCGCCGGCCGGCGCGGCAATCCCCGCACTCCGCACTACGATTTGCCGAGCGCTCTTCCTGCCTCCCCACAGATGAAGACTTCCATCCCCATCGCGTGGAAACAGGCGCACTTGGCCGCCAGTGCGCGCATCGCCTCCTGTTCGCCGGGCGCGTAGGCCACCTGGATGTGATTCGCCTTGTGCCGGCCCATCATCTGGTCGCGCGAAATCCCGGGAAACACCGCGCTCATAATGGGCCATTGCGGGGTAGTCAGGTTGGAGCGCCGCTGCATCTCCGCCTCCGGCAGCGCCACACAGCGCGCCAGCCCCAGGTCAGCTTTTATGCGGCCCTGCGCAACATAGACGCGGCTCCAAACAACATGGCCGGGCTTGCTCCAGCCCTGCAGCCCGCCCCCGCCGCGCCGGAAGTACATCGGCGGCTGCCGCTTGCTGACCGCACCGCGATAGCCTCCACTAAAATGCGCGGGTGGCGCCGCGCCGGAGATTTCGAGCACCCATACAAACTCGCCGTCATATTCTTCCCCGTAGCGGAGATCATGCAGCGTCGTCTCCGGGGCCATGCCCATGCGGGTCCAGATGCGGTTGGTCACCAGCGCGTCCACGCCGGCACACTCGTCCACCTCATTAAAGTGGGGCAGCGCAGCGCCCGCATACAGTTCGCGCGAACCATCCCGCGCCAAAACCGGCGGCCGCTCAACGTTATTCAACAGGCCCTCAGCCAGATCCGACGCCGGCAGCAAATCTTTCAGTCCCTGCTGGTACTGAATGCCGATAGCATCGCAGGCAAAATCATCCGCAATCCGCAGCGCAGCGATGTACAACTTGCATTGCTCCAGCACCTGCGCTTCGGTCAACTCGGTGGCGTCGTCCTTCCCCAGCTCGAAACGCATGCCCCGCTGCAGCAGCCATGTGTACACGGCGTGGGCCTCCGCATCGGAGGTCTGCGTCACCTCGTAATACAAGGAGGACTGGCTGAGCCGCTCCTTAAAGATGCCCATCGGATGAATCAGTTCATCGGGCAGGATTGCGTTGTACATGCCCATGCAGCCCTCATCGAAGACGCCAAGAATCGCCGGCCTGCGATCAAGTGCGCGGGCTACGTCGACTCCTGCCTGCTCGGCCTCCGAAGCGCCAGCGTTCGCAGCGTAGACATGCACATGCGACGCATCGTGCTGGACGGCGCCGGTGCGCAGCCAATCTTCCAGCTTGTCCAGAAAATAGCGGTCGTTGAATGCGTGACTCCAAAGCGTACTGTATGGAATCTGCGCTTTGGTCAG
Source organism: Acidobacteriota bacterium (assembly GCA_021846065.1). The sequence goes on along the minus strand of JAJZCP010000052.1, from coordinate 2,918 downwards.
CGAACCGTTCAGGTTCAAAAGGCCCACCAGCCCCGGCCACTGGCCGCTCCAGTTAGCCACGGTCAGAATGGGTCCGCGATGCTGCAGAAGTCCCGGCAGCACGTGGTGCGTGTATTGCCATACTGCCTCGGCCACCACCACCGGCGCCTCCGGCGGGATGCCGGCAAAGACCTGCATGCCATACCGCTGGCTGTCGAGAAAGCCGTGCTGCTTTTCCGCGTTGTACGGATGCGCGCGGATCACGTCGCAGCCCAGTGAACGCAGCGCGACACCCAGCCGCTGCTCCATCTCCTCCTGCGCCGCCCAGCAGCGCTGGTTCGCCGCCGGGCGCAGATCGCCGCTGGCGACAAGATATATCGACTTCACATTCACTGCATGCATTCAGAAATCCTCATCGTGAAACATTGTCGGACAATTCAGACGCGCGTGCTCCCACGCAGAAGCTGGCTGCCGGCGTCTCCCCCGGCACTCTCCATAGAAACGCAAAAGCTGCGATGTACAGATAAGCGGCCAGCGGCACGACGTAGGCCACCGCAACGCTGTCGGCTGCGATGGACAACCAGCCCATGACCGGCGTAAAGATAGCCCCGCCCAGGACTGTCATCACAAGGATTGCGCCCCCTGTTTTTGCCTGCTCTCCCAGCCCGCGCAGCCCCATGGCGAAGATCGTAGGAAACATCAGCGACATGAAAAAACTGGAGAAGAAGATGGACCACAACCCGGGCCACCCCGGCGCAAAAATGCCTGCCAGCATCAGAACGACGTTGGCGCTGGCGTAGAAACCCATCAGGCGGGAAGGTGGCACGAACCGCATCAACCATGCCGAAAAGAACCGGCCGGTTCCGAAGGCGACCAGCGTACCGGTCAGAAAATATCCGGCAACCTTTTCCGGCCGGTGCGTGTACGCCTGTACGTACTGAATAAAATAGCTCCACGTTCCCACCTGCGCGCCCATGTACAGGAACTGCGCCAGCACGGCCAGCAGAAATGAACGCTGCCGCAGGCCCGCGCTGGCCGTCCTCCTGCCCGGATGGGGTTGCTCATCGGCCAGCACAGGAAACTTCGCACGCGCCAGCAACACCGCCCAGACGATGGCAAAAATACCCAACGCCAGGTAGGGCCGCACCACGCGCATCGTCTCAAAGTGCGCGTACGCGCTGTAGGTATGTGTCTGCTGCATGTACCGGAGGCGCGCGGGCGAAAGCTCCACACCCGAAAAAATAAACAGCACGCCCATCAGCACGCCCGTAATTGCGCCCAGCGGATTGAACGCCTGTGCGAAGTTCAACCGCCGCTCCGAGCTTTCCGCCGGGCCACACAACGCAATGAAGGAGTTCGAAGCGGTCTCCAGACAGGCCAGCCCGGCGGCCAGAATCCACAGCGCCGCGAGAAAAAAGCTGTACCGTCCCGCGATCGCCGCGGGCAGAAACAGCAGCGCACCGGCGCTGAACAGTGCCAGCCCCAGCAGGCATCCGGCCTTATATCCGCGCCGCTGCATGAACCACGCCGCCGGCAGCGCCATAAGAAAGTAGCCCATGTAAAACGCGGACTGCACAAAACCGGCCTGCAGCCGCGACAGCGCGAACGACTTCATGAACTGGCGGATCAGCACGTCATTCAGGCTGCTGGGAATTCCCCACAGAAAGAACAGCGCGGTGACCAGGAAGAACGGGAGCAGCGCACCGCGAGGAAAAAGCGGCGCCGGCCGCACGCTGTCCGCGCGCTGGGCGATCGTCCCAATTCCAGAGGGAGTCGGCATAACCCGGGTGCCTCGCTGTTCAGGCGTCCTGGCGCCGGATGGAATACGCCGAGCGGCGCGTGGACTCGCGGGCAATCAGCTTCGGTGGCAGCAAAATTACCTCAGGATCGGGCGTCTCTTCCTGCGCGGCCCGGTTGATCTCCCGCAACAGCATCCGCGCCGCATGCCGCCCAATTGTGCGATGCTGCTGGTCAATGGTGGACAATGGCACCCGCAGCTCCCCGGAGTATCGATCGTCACCGGAACCGATGACGGCAATATCCTCCGGTACGCGGAGTCCATGTTCGGCAATTGCCTTCATCGCACCCATCGCCGTCGGGTCATTGTGGCACACCACGCCATCGGGCACAGGATCTGCCGTCAGCAGCCGCTGCATAGCCTCATACCCGCTCGCATCGGCGCGCGCATCGCTTGACTCGCGGCTCACCACATAGTCCTGCGGCGGAACAATGCCGTAGGCATGCAGTGCCGAAAGATACCCGCGTACGCGGCCATTACCCGTGCTGATCTCCGGCCCGCGAATATGCGCGATACGGCGGCAACCTGCCTGGATCAGATGCTCGGTCGCCATGCGGCCGATCTCCTCATCGTCGACGCCGACAAAGTTGCACGCCGCGCCCTCCACCCGGCGGTCAATCATCACCAGCGGCACATTGCGCTCGCCCATCATCCGGATGGTGGCAACCTCCGGCTGTGTCGATGCCAGCACCAGGCCGTCCACCTGGCGGCCCAGCAGAAACTCAAGCTGCGCCTGCTCCGTCGCCGGGTCTTCCACGGATGACGTGAGGATCATGCAATAGCCCGCCGCCTGGCTCTCCTCGGAGGCTCCGGTCGCCACTTCCGCAAAGAAGGGATGCACCAGGTCTGGAACAATCAGCCCGATGCTGAAGGTTTTGCCGGCGGCCAGGCTGCGCGCCGCCCAGTTGGGCTGGTAGTTCAGCTCCCGGATGCGGGCGCGGACGCGTGCTTTGGTTTCCTTGCTGATGTCCGGGTGGTTGCGGATCGCCTTCGAAACAGTGATGACCGCAAGATTGAGATCTCTGGCAATGTCGCGCAGCGTAATCCGGGATTTCGCCATCCGCAGAAACTCCTCCGTCATCGACGGGTCGCGCAGGCCGGGCGCACCGCCGGCACGACCGAATGGTAGCCGGGGAAGACA
>JAJZCP010000051.1 GCA_021846065.1 Acidobacteriota bacterium | reverse complement strand
TACGATTACACTGTATATGGAGGAAGATACAATGGATTCCACGGATACAAGCCTGAGAATCAGCATCCCTGTGGACGAGGCCACGACCGGCCCCTTCGACAGCTATCTGATGGACAGTTTTGGCCGCAGCCTTCTGAAAGAGTTGCAGGAAAACAGCCGCCTGTCGGTTGCAGAACTCTCGCGCCGTGTCGGACTGTCTCCCACGGCGACCGCCGAGCGACTGCGCCAGATGGAGGAGCAAGGCATCCTGCGTGCTTATACCGTCACGATCGACCGGCAGGCGCTTGGCCTTGATGTTCTCGCCTTCATTCGCATGACCTGCGACGGCCAGCACTACTATCGCCTGCTGGAGTTTATCCAGACGCTGGAAGAGGTGCGCGAGTGCCATCACCTCACCGGCGGTGACGCATTCCTGCTGAAAGTGACCACGCTTTCCATGGGCGACCTGGAGTCGCTGATCGAAGCACTGCTGCCCTACGGGAATCCGGTCACCAGCCTGGTGCTTTCCACGCCCATCGAAGGCAGACCCTTTAACGTGACCGGGAAACTGACCTCAGCACCGCGCCGCAACCGCCCCGGACGCCGTCGCTGAGTCGCTCGGCCAGGGCGCACATACACGATGCAGCAGCATCCGGTGAAACGCTTCGTAGATGCGCTCGACCGCCGGACGTCGATACTCCCAGATTGCCTCGCCTGGTGGCCGGATGACGGCCATGTTGGCATTGGCTTCAAAGAGCAGGATGCGACCGTCTGCACCCAGACCGAAATCGACGCCGCCGTAGTCCAGACCCAGCGCGCGCTGCAAGCGGTCGAGCGTGGCGATCCCCACTAAACCAAGCACTGCTTGCATCCCGGCCAGAAACTGCGCGTCTTCCTCGCGATGGGGTGCGCTTCCGGCCATCTCCGCAGAAAAGTAATGCACCTTCCAGTGACGGGAGACAGCCAGATGGACCGGATAAAGCTGTCCATCCAGAAACAGGACACGATATTTGCGCCAACAGCCGTCTGGGCTGCGCGCATCCAGATACTCCATCAGCAGCAGTTCGTCCCCTGGCAACTGCTCCAGCGCTTCGTGCAACTGCGCTTCCTCATGGACCAGCAGGCAGTTCTGTCCCATGTGAAAGCCGGGAGCGCGCACCAGCATGGGAAAACTGAGCCGATGACGCAGAAGAACCTCTGCCAGCGAATCGGCAGCCAGGTCGGAACGGTTGACCCGCGCCGTGTTTGCCGTGCGCAGGCCGGGCAACAGGCGCAACCGATCTGCATTGCTTGCCCGCGAGGTCGGCAAAACGGCGGACGGCGGATTCAGGAGCGGCGCGGAGGTGTGTTGCAGAATGCGCTCGGCCTGCGCCAGCGCTTCCTGACGAACGTCGGCGTCGCCAATCGCGTTGAAGACCAGATCGTGCTCCGGCAAAGGCGTGCCCGGCTGCCAGAACTCCACTAACAAAACGTGAACCGCAAAAAGCCGATCGTTCAGGAATCGGTGCATCAGCACATTGCCGGCCAGAATCGATTGCAGCACCAGAACGCGCGCCACCGGAACCGACCCGCGAAATGGCAGCGTGACAAAGGAGCGAAGATCAAGCGCACGCGCCAGGTGGGCGGCGGCCTCAGGCATCTGCCCGCTTTGCTGAAGCTGCTGAAACGCAGCCAGATGCGCCGCTCGTGAAGGATCGGGAACGCTTGCAGAACGGGATGAAGGTTCGGGAGTCACTGCGATCTTCCCCATGGGCTGAAGTGAGCAGCAAGCGCGCTGCCTGCCCCCACCCTAAAGCTGCACGCGGGATTTACGACTTCTGCGCAGGAATTTGCCCGTTGGTCTTTCCCACTTCGGCAGCCATGCGGTCTGCCTTCCCATGCTCTTTCTGCGTGTTTGTCTGTGGCCTCCATCGTGCCAAGCGCGACCATCAGGAGCGCAGCCATGGTTCGGGTTCGTGGCCGGCGAAGCCTGCGGCTGCCGGATGCGATGGTTGTGGAAAAGCAGGGAGAAAATTGCCCGGAATCGAGCCTGGAGGGAAACAGTGGAATTGGGGACGGGTTATCCACAAAAACCAGCGCCGGAGCGGTTGAAAGTGTGCGTCCGGGTGCTTAGTTTGAAGGGTAGTCCTGTTGCGCAGGCTACGGGACAGGTGCGTATCTGGAGTGTCGATGCTGAAGCTGAAGAAGATTCACATTCTTGGGTTCAAGAGCTTTTGTGACAAGACGGAGCTGCAGTTGCCGGGAACCGGCATTGCAGTTGTGGTGGGACCGAATGGGTGTGGAAAGTCCAACATTCTGGACGGCGTGACCTGGGTTCTGGGCGAGCAGAGTGCAAAGTCTCTGCGCGGGACGCACATGATGGACGTCATCTTCAGTGGAACGCGCGAACGCAAGGCGCTGGGGATGGCGGAGGTTTCTCTTACGCTCGTGGATCCGGAGGCGTATGAAGGGCCGATCTCGGCTGTGCCTGAAGTTGAGGTCATCAGCGAGATGCCCGAAGACTGGGACGAGGAAGCGGTGCAGCGGGAGCGTGCTGCGGAGGCCGAAACGCTGGCCGCGGAGAACCAGCCCGGTCCGTTGTCGGACGAAATGGGCGACGAAGAAGAAGCGGAAAGCTCGGAACCGGCGGTTGAGGCTGCCGAGAATGAAGCAGCGACAAGCGGTGGAAACGCTGTGGTGCTGAAGATTCGCCGAAGAAAATTTCATGCGCGTGTTCAGAAGGGCGAGATCATCATTACGCGGCGACTCTTTCGCACGGGCGAAAGCGAATATCTGCTGAATGGGAAGCTCTGCCGGCTGCGGGATATTCAGGATATTTTCATGGGCACGGGGCTGGGGCCGGAGAGCTACGCGATCATCGGACAGGAGCGCATCGGTCAACTGCTCAGCGCGAAGCCGCACGACCGGCGCTCGATCATCGAGGAAGCCGCGGGAATCACGCGCTTCAAAACGAAGAAGCGCTTGTCGGAGCTGCGCCTGGAGTCGGCGCGGCAGAACCTGGCGCGCGTCGATGACATCTTTGATGAAGTAACGCGGCAGATGAACAGCCTGAAGCGGCAGGCGGCCAAAGCCGAGCGCTATGCGGCGGTGCGCGACGACCTGCGGGCGCGGCTGCGCGTGACGATGGTGAGCCGCATGGTGGCGCTGGACGCGGAGCAGGAGCGCGTGACGACGGAGATTGTGCGGCTGACGGCGGAGATTGATGCGGCGGCCGAACTGGTGGCGGCGCATGAGGGCGAGCAGCATTCGCTGACCGAGCGCGGATATGAACTGGAGCGCGCCAGCCGCACGGCGCAGACCGAGGCCAACGCGGCAGCGGTGGAGCTGGAACGTGCGACGACACGGGAGCAGGCGAATCGCGAGCGCATTGCCGAGCTGGAGACGCGGCTGGCGACGATTGCCGCCGAGATGGCGCAGGCGCGCGAGCAAAGCGCGGCGATTGGTGAAGAGCGCGCCCAGCAGCTTCGGCAGCAGCAGACGATTGGCGAAGAAGTGAAGAACTTTCGCCTGGAGACGGAATCGAAGCAGCGCGAAGCGCGGCAGGCGGCGGAGGCTGTGGCGGAGTTGGAACGTCGGCTGGAGACGAGTCGGCGGAATGCGATGCAGATGGAGTCGCGCGCGGGCATGACGAGGACGCAGGTTGCGCAGGCCGAGGAGTCGCTGGCGGCGCTGGTGCGCGAGGCGGAACGGCTGGAGGAAGACGCGCGGCGCGGCGCGGGCGAAAACGAGCAAATGACGGCGCAACTGGAGCAGGCGCGCACGCGCGCCGCGGAGGCCGCCGAGACGCTGACGCGCGTGCAGCAGGAACTGGCTGCGCTGCGCGAGAGGCTGAGCGCGGAACGACGCGCGGAGAATGAGCTGCGCGCGAAGATCAACCAACTGCGGCGCGAGCAGGCGGTGGTGAGTGGGCAGCTTGCTGCGCTCGATGCTCAGATTCGCAACCACAGCTATTCCACGGAGACGGTGCGCAAGCTGCTGAAGGCGAATTCGCTGGGCGAGGGACGCACGCCGGTGGGCGCGCTGGCGGATTTTGTGGAGGTGGATGGCGAGCACGAAGCGCTGGTGGACGAGTTTTTGCGCGAGGAGCTGAGCTATCTGGTGGTGCGTGGATGGAAGGACGCGGAAAGCGGTGTGCAACTGCTGAAAACGGGCGTGGATGGCCGCGCGACCTTTGTGGTGCAGGAAGCATCGGGCGGAGACGCGCCTCATGCGACAGGTGTGGAGATTCGCGTGGAAGGCGTGAAGCCGCTGCGAGAGATTCTGCGCGCGCAGAATGGGCTGGAGCAGTCGGTGGAGTCGATTCTGCCCAAGGTGCGCAATGGGTATCTGTGCGCGGACGGGGCCACGGCGCAGCGCCTGGCGGAGCAGCATCCGGATGGATATTTTCTGGCTGCCGGCGGCGAGTGTTATCACGGACGCACGGTGAGCGGCGGTCGTCCGGCGGCGGAGGGTCCGCTGCTGCAGAAGCGCGAACTGCGCAGTCGGCAAAAACAACTGGAGACGATGGAAGAACAGTTGCGCACGGCGGAGGAGGGTGTGCAGGCGGCAGTGCGCAGCATGGAAGAGATGAATGCAGGCGTGGAGCGGCTGGATGAAAGCCGTCGCACAGCCGAGCGCGAGGTGGCCAACCACAGCGCGATGCTGCGACAAAGCGAGCAGGAACGGCAGCGGCTGGAGCGCAGGCTGAGCGAGCTGGAGGGGCAGAAGAGCCGGAATCGCGAGGCGCAGGCGCAGAAACAGGCACAGATTGCGCAGAAACAGCAGGAGGCTGAAGGCATTCGCCGCGAGATGGAAGCGGCGGAGACAGGGATGCAGGAGTTGGCGCGGCAGATGGCCGAGGCCCAGCAGAAACGCGATGCCACGCAGCAGGAAGCGGCGCGTGTAACCGCCGAGCTGGCTGGGTTTGAAGAGAGGCGACGGAATGCTGAGAGCACGTTTCAGCGGATCGATCGCGTCTATGCGGATATCGAACGGCGTCGGCTGCAACTGGACCAGCAGCAGGTGGCGACGGTGGCCGAGCGGGAGCAACGCAGCCGCGAGAACGAGCATCTGGGCGCAAGCGAGACGGAGCTGCGGGCGCGCAAGGAAGCCGCGCTGGAAGAGGCGAAGAATGCGGCAACGGAGATGGCCTCCCTGCGTGCAAAGCTGGCGGAGATTGAACAGACGCTGAAGAGCGAGCGAGCGCAAATGGAGGCTCTGCGGGAGCAGCGCAGCACGCTGGGCACGCAACAGGCGAAGCTGAAGAGCGATCTGGAATATGTGGAGACCGGCTGCCTGCATGAGCTTGGCGTGGAGGCTGCGGCGCTGCGCCTGGAGGATGGGCTGGCGCGGCTGGAAGACGAAGCGCTGACGGTGGAAGAAGAGGCTTGTCGCGAGCTGCGGCAAAAGCTGGAGGCGATGGGTCCGGTGAACATGATGGCGCTCGAAGAGTACAAGGAGACGGCAGAGCGTCATGAATTTCTGGAAGCGCAGCGCAAGGATCTGACGGAGTCGATCGAGAACACGATGCAGACGATTCGTGAGATTGACCAGATTTCGCGGACGAAGTTCGATGAGGCGTTTGCACGGATCAACGAGAATTTCGGGGTCGTCTTCAGCCGCTTATTTGGCGGTGGGCAGGCATTTCTGCGGCTGGTGGACGGCGAAAATCAGGTGGAAAGCGGTTTGGAGATTGTGGCTTCTCCACCGGGCAAAAAACTTCAGAATGTTCTGCTGCTTTCCGGCGGAGAAAAAGCTCTGACGGCCTTGAGCCTGTTGGTCGGCATCTTCCAGTTCCAGCCGGCTCCGTTCTGCGTGCTGGACGAGGTAGATGCGGCGCTGGACGAGACCAATGTAGGCAGGCTGGCGGACCTGTTGCACGGGCTGGCCGGCGATACGCAGTTTCTGCTGGTGACCCACTCGAAGCGGATGATGCAGACCGCGGACCTGATCTATGGCGTGACGATGCAGGAGCCGGGCGTCTCGCGCGTGGTGAGTGTGCATGTGGGTGGGCGGGAGCAGGAACGGGCGCTGGCGTAGAAAGCCGTGTCCGGGATCGGCAGGCAGCGATGGAGGTCAGTGAACCGCCGCCCGCCAATCGACCGGTGAACGACACAAGCAACAGCTTCCCCACTGTGCTCGCGCCGTTTGCTACGTGTTTCAGGATCAAGCGGAGCGGCAGAGGATGCACGACCCGAATCCGGAACCACGCGACAGGATGAGTATGTACGAGAAGGATTGAGTGCGCTTGTGATGCGGGTCACAAGGGAGTGTGGATTACTTTTGCGTACCCGAACGTGATACGTTCAGAGAGTTACCACGCATGCCTGAAACAAACGGGCAAAACGTGGAAGATAGTGGTGGAGTGAGGTTTTGACGGCGCTGCGGGAAAGCAATGTGACAAGTGTGCCTCTGATTGGACGAGGCAAGGTGCGGGACCTGTATGCGGTGGGCGATGACCTGCTGCTGGTGGCGACGGATCGCATCTCGGCGTTCGATCATGTTCTGGGTACGGGAATACCAGACAAAGGGAAAATTCTGACGCAGATTTCTCTTTTCTGGTTTGAGTTTCTGGCCGAGATTGTGCCGAATCATCTGTTGAGCGCCGATGTGGCCGCGTATCCTGCGGTGCTGCTTCCGTTTGCCGAGCAGCTTGCCGGGCGTTCGATGCTGGTGAAGCGGGCACAGATGTTTCCGGTGGAGTGTGTGGCGCGCGGCTACCTAGCGGGATCGGGCTGGAAGGAATATCGCGAGCGCGGAACGGTCTGCGGGATCCAACTGCCGAAAGGATTGCAGGATGGATCGCGGCTTCCGGAGCCGATTTTTACGCCGGCGACGAAGAGCCAGGACGGCGAGCACGACGAAAATATCTCGTTTGAGCAGATGGAAGCGATGGTGGGCGGGACGGATGCCGCGGAACTGCGACGGCTGACGCTGGCGCTTTATGCCAGGGCCGCTGCTCATGCGGAATCGAAAGGGCTGATTCTGGCCGATACCAAGTTTGAGTTTGGTCGGGCCGTAGGCCAGCCGCATGGGCCGATCCTGCTGGCCGATGAAGCGTTGACGCCGGATTCTTCACGATTCTGGAGCCGGGCGGAGTGGAAACCAGGCGGCGCGCAGCCAAGCTTTGACAAGCAGTTTGTCCGCGACTATCTGGAAGCGATTGGCTGGAACAAGCAGGCTCCGGCGCCGGGTTTGCCGGAGGATGTGGCGGAGCGGACCAGGGCGAAATATATGGAAGCGTTTCGAGCGCTGACCGGGCGCGAGTTGCAGTTCGAATAGCACGACAGCGTGGACGAGCGGTGCAAGACCGTAATGTCTGCGCAAACGAATTCAACGGCGGGGGTGGGCAAGTGGGCTGGATTGATTTCGTCATTATTCTGGTGATCGGTTTAAGCATCTGGTCGGGATATCGAGGCGGCACGGTTCGCTCGACGATCTCCATCGTGGGAATGATTGCCGGGATCGAGTTTGCCAGTAGAAATTTTCAGAGGTTTGCCAAAGAACTGGCACCGATGGTGCATAGTCTGGAAGCAGCCAATGCGACCTGGTTTATCCTTCAGATTTTCATTGTGCTTGTGGCGTTTGGATTTGTGGGCCATGCGATTCAGAACGAAATCGGCTGGATGGAGCATGAAGTGATGAAGGTGAAGACCACCAGCACTGTGGGCCAGGCTATCCAGCACGAAATCGCATGGGTTGAACACGAAGTCGAGAAGATGCAGGGCAGTAGCCTGGATGGAATTCTGGGCGGGCTGCTGGGGCTGGTGCGTGGTGTTGTGCTCGGCGCGGTTTGCATGATGTCGGTGGCTGCATTTTTCCCGAATTCGGATACGTTGCCGGATGCCTTGCTGCCAAAGTATATGGCTGGGACGACAGCGGTGCTTGCCAACCTGACGGCCAAGCCGTTACATCGGAAGATCATAATGGGAATTGATGCGATGGAAGCTGGCGCTACAGCGCCGGATGGAAGTGGCGGAGCTGGCATGGGCGGCTCAGACACACCCACTCAATAATCTGCGTTGAGTGGATTTTTGCGTTTCAAGATGAGTGTTGACGGGATATGATGGACTGACTTTCTGTGCAGGTCCATGCCAGAGTATTCATCAGGCAGAGGGAAAACTGAGGACACGACGTGAAGCACGAGATTGACGGGCTGATAAACCGGATGCATGCGGCGGGAATTTCCTTTGAGGAAGCCGTGCGACAGTTTGAACGACAGTATATCTATCTGGTGCTGGTGAAGCATCGAGGGAACCAGTGCAAGGCGTCCGTCGAGCTGGGAATGCACCGCAACACGCTGGGCCGCAAGATGAGCGAACTGGAGCTTGGCATGGCCGAGGTGCGAGCGGGTTACAAGCGTCCGGTGCGCAGCGAACGTCCAGTACTCAGCGAGCTGCGCAGACAGGCCCGCTGAAAGGCGTTTTGCGGGCGATGACAGCGACCGGTTCCCTGCCCTTGAATCCAATTGAAGAGAGTTTGGCGAGCCTGCCGCATCGGGTTGCGATGTGCGCGGATAGCGCGCGCGGTTTCGCGTCAGATTTTGTGTGGGATGCGCAGGATGCGTATCTGTTTGACGTGGATGGGACGCTGCTGCGCAGTGCGGATCGTACGCATGTGGACAGCTTTGCCGAAGCTGTGGAGCAGGTGACGGGCGACACAATTTCGCTGGATGGAGTGACGCTGCATGGCGGCACGGAC
>JAJZCP010000050.1 GCA_021846065.1 Acidobacteriota bacterium | reverse complement strand
GAGTACTATCTGACCGATATGGCGGCCATCCTGCGCGCGGCCGGCGAGCGTGTTGTTGCGCTTGAGACGACGGACGCCACGGAGGTTCTGGGCGCAAACACCATCGCCGAGATGATGCAGCTGGACGCGGCGCTGCGGCTGCACACCGCGCAGCGGCTGATGGCCAACGGCGTGACGATCTTCCGCCCCGAGACCTGCGTGATTGACGCTACCGTCCGCGTCGGCGCTGATACTGTGATTGAGCCGTTCGTACAGCTATTGGGCGATACAGAGATCGGCGAAGACTGCCGCATCCGCTCCTATAGCGTGGTGCAGGACTCGAAGCTGGCAGCGGGCGTGCTCGTGCGCAATAGCTGTGTCCTCGACCAGGCAACTGTAGGCGAGGGAGCGGCGCTCGGCCCGTTCGCCCATTTGCGCCCGCAGAGCGAGATTGGCCGGCAGGCCCACGTCGGCAATTTTGTGGAGACAAAGAAAACCCGGTTAGGGGATGGATCCAAGGCCAACCACCTGGCCTATCTCGGCGATGCGTCCATCGGTGATGGCTGCAATATCGGCGCGGGCGTCATCACCTGCAACTATGACGGCGCGGCCAAGCACGCGACCCAGATCGGCGACGGCGTCTTTGTCGGCAGCAACGCCACGCTGGTGGCGCCCGTCACTCTTGAAAAGAATAGCTATGTGGCGGCAGCGTCCTGCATCACCGATACTGTGCCGGAAGATGCGCTGGCGCTGGGCCGCGCCCGGCAGACCCTCAAGCCGGGATGGGCGAAGGAACGACGGCAGAAAACGCGCAAATCCTGACAACTTTCGCATGCTTGCCGCACAAGAATCCGATGCCAGACGACGAGCCGGAATGCTACCCTAGGGTCTGGCAGGGATCTCCTTCCGCTGCCCGTGTGCCTCTCCCATTGTTAGGCACGCCAATCCTAATTTTCTTGAAATGGACCCTATGGCCGCCACCACTGCTTCTGTTCCCTGCGATGTAAAGAATCTTGATCTTGCCGACTCCGGAAAGCGCCGGATCGAATGGGCCAACCAGTCGATGCCCGTCCTGCAAACCATCCGCAAGGAGTTCATCAAGAACCAGCCGCTGAAGGGAATGCGCGTTGCGGCGTGCCTGCACGTCACCACGGAGACTGCGAACCTGATGATCACGCTGCGCGATGGCGGGGCAGATATCGTTCTGTGCGCCTCGAACCCGCTCTCCACGCAGGACGATGTGGCCGCGTCCCTGACCCGTGACTACGGCATCTCCACCTTTGCGATCAAGGGCGAAAACAACGACAGCTATTACTCGCACATCATGGCGGCCATCGATCACAAGCCGCACCTGACCATGGATGACGGCTGCGACTTGGTTTCGCTGCTGCACACCAAGCGCAAGGACGTTCTCGACGGCGTCATCGCCGGAACGGAAGAGACGACAACCGGCGTGGTCCGGCTGCATGCGATGGCCAAGGAAGGCGTCCTGCGCTATCCGATCGTCGCGGTCAATGATGCCCAGACCAAGCACATGTTCGACAACCGCTACGGCACCGGCCAGTCCACGCTGGATGGCATTGTGCGCTGCACCAATATTCTGCTGGCGGGTACGCGCTTTGTGGTTGCGGGCTATGGATGGTGCGGCCGCGGTCTTGCCTCCCGTGCACGCGGTATGGGCGCGGATGTGATCGTGACGGAAGTCGATCCGGTGCGCGCCATTGAAGCCGTGATGGATGGCTATCGCGTCATGAGCATGGCGGAAGCGGCGAAGATCGGCGACATCTTTGTGACCGTCACCGGCAACAAGGGCGTGCTGCGCCAGGAGCACTTTGAGCAGATGAAGAATGGCGCTGTCGTGGCCAACTCCGGCCATTTCAACGTGGAGATCGACATTCCCGCACTGGAGCGCCTGTCCTCATCGCACCGCGTCGCCCGCGAATTTGTCGAAGAGTATCTGATGAAGGATGGCCGCCGCATCTTCCTGCTGGGCGAAGGCCGCCTCATCAATTTAGCCGCCGCCGAAGGCCACCCTGCGTCGGTGATGGATATGAGCTTCGCCAACCAGGCGCTGAGCGCGGAGTATCTGGTGCAGAACCACGCCACCCTGAAGCCGCGCGTCTACGCCGTGCCGGAGGAGCTGGACCGCCGCGTCGCCCGCCTGAAGCTGGAGGCGATGGCCTGCAAGATCGACAAGCTGACGCCGGAGCAGGAAGAGTATCTGGCTGGCTGGTCCGAAGGCACCTAAACGGGCCGGAAATATTTGCGCTGGCCGGTAAACAGCAGATTCCCTCCGGGAATGACAACAAGAACAGCAAAAGCAAACTCCCTGCGGCGATACCCGCAGGGAGTCTTTTTTAGGCCGATATTCCCGAAGGGAATCTGTTTTGCCCGTGCTTTTCTTGCCGTCATTCCCGAATGGGAATCTGCTTTTGTCTTTGTTCTTCTTGCTGTCATTCCCGGAGGGAATCTGCTTCTGTCTTTGCACAGTCCGCTAGTTGGCCACCCGTGCCAGCCTCTCCCGCTCGATGCCATCAAGCGCCGTCCACAAGGCACGCGCGGCCGTTTCAGCGGCGGTGAGCGCCTGGTCGGCGTGCTCCGGTGCGGCGGCTACCTGGTCCGCCAACGCGCCCTTCCATACCGCGGCATGATGCACGTCGGCCGTGCGATGCAGTGTGAAGTAGCGGCAGGTCGCGTCATCCGCGCCATAATGCGCGCGCAGTCCGGCGGCCTTCTCCGCCGCAATGCGCGGCACCTGCGACTCATACGCATACAGTGCGGCCAGCGCCGCGGCGGTGTTCTGCGTCATCAGCGAGCGGAATTGCGCGATCAGGGCCAGGGTCTCTGGTTGCAGCTTCCGGGTACGAACCTCAGTGTCGCTGGCGCCCATACCGCGCGCAAAATCCATCCAAAGATCGCTGTGCGGCCGGCCGCCGGGCGCGTCGATTCCCTCTTCATCGGCAAGATTGCGCAGCACGGTGCGCCGCAGCTCCGCATCCTGCAGACTGGCGTGCAGCGCGCTTAGATACGTGGGAAACGCTGACACATGGGCCCAGTACTCGCCGGCGTACTCCCGCAGATCGTTACGGGTCAGCTCCCCGGCTGACCAGGCGCGATAGTACGGATGCGTCAACAGATCGTACCGCGCGATGCGGGCATCCAGTTCTTTAAAAAACTCTTCACGATCAAACATCAGAATCTCCCTCCGGCGAGCAAAAGTGGCGGCAGCCTGGATATAGGTCACTGTATCCGAAGAGGGCCTATGCGCTCAAAGCGAGCGATACGCCGGTTGCAGCAGCCGCACTGTTTGCTCCGGCGAACTCCCAGCCAGCACACGCAACAACTCCACCGCAGTCTGGCGCGTAACCGGATGCCTCCAGTCCGGCGCAATCTCCACCAGCGGAGCCAGTACAAATGCGCGACTCGCCAGCTCAGGATGCGGCAGCGTGAGGCGCGGCGTCTTCAGCAGCTGGCCGTCGTAATCCAGCAAGTCCAGATCGAGGGTTCGCGGACCCTTGGGAACGGCGTGCCTGCGGTCGCGCCCCAGGCTGCGCTCAACGTCGAGCATCGCGTCCAGTAACGCCTGCGGATCCAGCGATGTTTCAAGAATCGCAGCAGCATTCAGAAAATCTGGCTGGGCGATAAGGCCGACCGGGGACGTTTCGTAAATGCGGGAGACGGCGCGAACGACGCCCAGCGCCCGCAACCGGGCCAATGCTGTCTGCAGATTATTTTCGCGATCTCCAAGATTTGAGCCCAGTCCCAGATACGCGGTGTACGGCGGCGTCATGTCTCAGGAGGCGTGCGCCGCGGTCAGCGGTGCTGCGATCGCGGCGGGAGCATGGTCTGCCGGCGCATGCACCAGCTCCCACGCCGAGCGATTTTGCAGCAGACGCGACACCAGCGCGGTGTGCATGGCGTGACCGGCGCGTTCTGCCACCACGCGGCCCTGGATGCGATGGCCCGCCAGCGCCAGATCGCCGATAAGATCCAGCACCTTGTGCCGGACAAATTCCCGTTCCATGCGCAGCGGACCGTTTTGCACACCGGTATGGGTCAGGATGATGGCATTCTGCTCGGACGCGCCGCGGATCAGCCCCATGTCGCGCAGCATCTGTTCATCTTTCCGGAAACCAAAGGTGCGGGCTGCGGCCAGCTCCGCCGCATAGCCCGTACTGCTCAACTCCAGCTCGAGCGACTGGCGTCCGATGGGCGGCGGAAAGTCGATGGCATATTGAATGCTGAAGCCTTCCCCTGGATAAAGACCGATAAATTTGCTGCCATCACGAACTTCAATTGGCTGCCGCACCCGCAGATATTCCCGCCGGCGGCGCTGCTGGCGCAGTCCAATGCTGCGAAACGCCTCAATATAGGGCTGCGCGCTGCCATCCAGAATCGGCAGCTCCAGATTATCCAGTTCGACCAGTACATTGTCCACGCCATAACCGACCAGCGCGGAGAGCAGATGCTCGGTAGTCGAAATCAGCACGCCCTGGCGCATCAGACTGGTGGCGTAGCTCACCTTGGCGACGTTGCGGCTGTTTGCAGGAATTTCAAAATTATCGAGGTCGGTGCGGCGGAAGATGACGCCGGCGCCGGCGGTGGCAGGCCGCAGCATCAGACGAACCGGGGCCCCGCTGTGGAGCCCGACACCGGTAAATTCCACCGGAGCCGCGATCGTGTGTTCGAACTGCAAGTCGCGCGGAATAGATCCCCCAAATACCCGCAAACGTCTGATGTCCGCTATCTTACGGGCGGTGGGGGCTTTCCTGCATGTTGCATATTTGCCACAGCGCGTGGCGCGGGACGCACACCCGGAAGAGTAAAGTAATGGTTGTTCGCGATGCACCGGGGGACGGTTTTGAGGGAGACTGTGTCAAAAATGCAGCCGATTCACGCGCTGTCACGTGCCGTTCATACGCGCCTTCCGCATTTGCTGCAGCATCTGGAGCAGCTCGTAAAGACGGAATCTCCCACCGAGGACAAAGCTGGTGTGGACGCCGCCGCCAGCCTGACGGCCGGATGGTTTCAGGCGCTCGGTGCAAAAACCCGGCGGCACCGGCAAAAGCAGTTTGGAGATTTGCTGGAGCTGCGCTTTCCCGGTCGTGCTGTGCGCAAGCAGGCGGCGCCTGTCCTGCTGCTGGGCCATCTCGACACCGTGTGGCCCACCGGAACGCTGACCAGGATGCCGTACCGCCGCGCCAGAAATCGCATCTGCGGGCCAGGCGTATTCGACATGAAGGCTGGCGTTGTAATGGCGCTGCATGCATTGGCTGCTCTGCGCACCACCGGAGCGCCGCATCCCCCCGTCATCGTGCTGCTGAACTCCGACGAGGAGGTGGGCAGTCCGGTTTCCCGGCCATTCACTGAAAAGCTGGCGAAAGACTGCGCCGCCGTCTTTGTGCTGGAGCCAGCGCAGGGTCCGCAGGGAGCGTACAAAACCGCCCGCAAGGGCGTGGGCGATTACACCCTGCAGGTGCAGGGCGTGGCGGCCCATAGCGGCGTCGATTTTGAAAAAGGTCACTCCGCGGTTCTGGAACTGGCGCGGCTGCTGACGCGCGTGGCTGGCTTTACCGATCTGAAGACCGGGCTGACGGTAAATCCCGGTGTGATCCGCGGTGGAACGCGCGCCAATGTGGTGGCAGCACAGGCTGAAGCTGAAGTGGATGTACGCATCGCGCGCCGGAAAGATGCCGTGCGCGTTGACCGCATGTTTCACGCGCTGGGGGCCAGCAACCGCGCGTGCAAGCTGACCGTCACGGGCGGCATCAACCGTCCGCCCATGGAACATACGCCAGCCATCGCGGCCTTATTCCGGCAGGCGCAGCAACTGGCTGCGGAACTGGGGATTGCGCTCGAGGAAGCCGGCACGGGCGGTGGATCGGACGGCAATTTTACCGCCGCGCTGGGTATTCCTACGCTCGACGGCATGGGCGCGTGTGGTGAGGGCGCGCACGCGGCGCACGAGTCGATCCAGCTTGACTCCCTGGTGCCGCGCACAGCATTGCTGGCAGCCATGATCCAGGCGCAGGCTCTTTAACAGCTCTACCGGGCGGACGTGGTGACGGGCTGCCACGACGGCCCGGCCAGTTGAAACCGCCAGACCGGCCCCTGGTTATAAAGCTGGCTGTCGATGCGCAGCATCAGCGGTGGATTCCCTTCCAGATACCAGGCAAGCACATCCTGCGGCTGTTTGCCGATGAGCGGCGCGACCACCCCTGCAATTCCACCAATTTTGATTTTGACGCGGTAACACCTGGCCCGCAGCGGCCGTGGTCCAACCCAGACCTTCTCCGCCCCTGCCTGAAAGATCGCCAGCCGCACGAGCCGTCCATCGCTGTAATAGGTGACGTCCGCCTCCTGCGCCGCAGGGGGCATGTTCTTGAGCGCCGTGGTCAGCATTCCGTTGGCAATATTTGCCGGCAGCGAAAGATGCCGGGTCTTCACCCTGCGGCCCTTACCGTCCACGACGACTTCGCGCACGGTACCTGCTGGCACGTCGACAAGCACATCCTGCGCTTGCGGAAAGGATTTTCCACGCTGGATATGATGATCGCGGACCAGATGAAACCGTCCGTTCTGCGTAAACAGGGTGTGGTCGGAGTCGATCGATCCGTCTGCGAAATGAAAGACGAGCCACGCCTCGACCACACCGTTTTTTCGGACAAGCTGGCGCATATCGCCGGAAGCAATAATCTTGCCTTCGGATGTACTCAGCGTCGCCAGCCCGCGGCTGACGCCTTCCGGATAGAGGACCGGCATATTCTGCGCGACAGCGGACCGCGCAAAAAAGATCGTCAGCGCCCAAAGCGCGACGCCTGCGGCAAATAATGGAAGGGGTGTGCGCATCGACTCGGACAATAGGATGCAGAAAATATCGCAGAAGCGGACGCTGACCGCGCCGCCCGAGTTCCGGGTCCGCACAATGCACGGCCTTCTCTTGCCTGCGGCGATTTTCGACGCGGTGAATGTCACCCGGGCGTCTGGCGCCCGCGCTTCGATACACTGCGCAAATGTCCAGTGATCGAGCGCCCGCTGCGCCTCCCGACACCGAAGCCGCTCTTAAAGGCCTGCCCGCCGCCCTGCAGACGATTGCCGCAGATCCGCGCGTTACTGTCCGCCGCGCCGGCGTTCCGAAACCAGACGGCAAGTGCGTTCTGTACTGGATGCAGCGTGCCGAGCGGGGCCGCAACAATGCGGCTGTCGATTGCGCGGTCCATCTGGCGAATGAGCTGGGCCTGCCGCTGCTCGTCTACTTTTCAGCAATTTCAAATTTTCCCAATGCCAATCTCCGGCACTACGTCTTCCTGAATCAGGGCCTCTGCGACATTGAGGAAGACCTTGCGGAACGCAATATTTCTTTCATCGTCCGACGGCCGCCGGACAACTCCCTGGAGCAGCTGCTCGATGAAGTAGACGCCGCCATCCTGATCGGCGATGAAAACCCGTGCCGTGAGCCCGAGCGCTGGCGGCAGGTGATGGCCCGCCGCGTCAAAATTCCCTTCTGGACCGTCGATGCGGACGTGATCGTGCCCAGCAAGCTGTTCGGCAAAGCGCAGTATGCGGCCTATGTGCTGCGTCCCCGGCTGTACAAGCTGCTGCCGGATTTTCTGGTAGCACACACAAACACTTCTGCAAAGCACGCATGGAAGCGGCCGAAAAATTTCGCCAGCTACCCGGTGCGGGACGACATCACCGCGGGTTGGAAAAATTTTGACCGCAGCGTGGAACCGGTTGAGAGCTTCAAGGGCGGCGCCCATGCGGCGCGCGCGCGTCTGAAGCACTTTGTGCGCAATGTGCTGCCGCACTATGACACGGCCCGCAACCAGCCGCAGCTGGACGGCACCAGCCGCATGTCGCCCTACCTGCACTTTGGCCACATTGGGCCGCTGGAGATAGCGCTTGCTGTAAACGATGCGGTGAAGGACTCGCCGCACCTGGCCAAGGCGCGCGACTCCTACTTCAATGAGCTCATCATCTGGCGGGAACTGGCGGTCAACTTCGTCAAGTACACGCCGACTTATGACTCCGTGGAATGCGCCGAGCCATGGGCCGCCCAGACACTCGCCGAACATGCCGGCGACAAGCGCGAGCCCGCCTACACGCTGGCACAGCTTGAACGTGGCGAGACCTACGACGAGCTCTGGAACGCATCGCAAATCCAGATGGTCCGCTACGGATGGATGCACAACTACATGCGCATGTACTGGGCGAAAAAGATTTTAGAGTGGTCGAGCGATCCCGCGGCTGCATTTCAGCACGCGGTGGCTTTGAACGACAAGTACGAGCTGGATGGCCGCGACCCCAACGGCTATGCGGGCATCGCATGGGCCATCGCCGGCAAACATGACCGGCCCTGGTTTGACCGGCCCATCTTTGGCAAAATCCGCTACATGTCCGGCGGTTCCACCGGTAAAAAATTTGACTCCAAGGCCTACATCCAGATGGTCACGGAGCAGGCCCGGACGGGCAAGCTGTGGTGATGCGCCAGGCGAAAATCTAGCACCCTGCAGTGTTTCAATGCGTGGACCCGCCGCGGCAGCATGCAGCGCGCATCTGCGGCGGCAGGGGCTTGCCGCCCATTGCATCCCGCCACAAAATCACGTTCAGCGTCTGCGTGTCGGCCATGTCGGCGTGGGTAAAGTCGAGCTTCGCCGAAGTTTTTGCGCCTGGACTTTTCGCGGTATTGGCCTCATAGATGCGGCCGTTGGTTACATTCGACGTGTCGGCCGTAAAAGCTGGCTGCGTACCATCCCCGGAA
>JAJZCP010000049.1 GCA_021846065.1 Acidobacteriota bacterium | reverse complement strand
GCAACGGAAGCTGCCAACGCCGCAATCCGCACCAGTTGCAGCAGCGTCAGCATCCACGGACGGCCAGGGAGTGCAGGGTCCATGCGCCGCAGAATTCTGCTGCGGCCGAAGCCGGAAGCCAGCGACCACAGCACGGCGCTCAGCGGGCCCAGCCAGAGCAACGCGTGCAGTACGGGAGGCATCAGGCGGTCGCCGACTGCTGCAACGGTTTGGGCGGCCGCCAGACTGTCAATCAGCGAAAAGTGGCTGATTCCCGTGCCCGCCAGCGAGACCCGCGACAGAATGCGGAAGGCTTCCCAGCCAAGGAGCGCCATGAGTGGAATGCCGACCAGCCAGCGCCACGCCACCTCCAGCAACAGCAGGCGGGGCCTGCGCCAGCAGCGCCCGATAATCCTGACAAAAGACTGTGTTACGCGCACCGGAGGCGCCGCGCTACCGCCTCCCGTGGCAGATGCGGCTGCCGCTTCTGCATCCATTGTCATTGCGCAGCCGCGCTCATACGTTGCCGGGTTCCACGGGTGCACCCTGCGGGTTGGCTGGCCGCACCACGAAGTTCACCATCTTGCCTGCCAGCACGATGGTCTTTACCAACTCTTTGCCCGCGAGCGCAGCCTGCACCTTCGCGTCAGCAGCGGCGGCGCGGCGCAGTTCGGCTTCCTCACCCGGCGCGGGAACGGCAATGACCGCGCGCAGCTTTCCGTTCACCTGCACCGGAATTTCCATCGTCTGTTCGGCAGCCAGTGCTTCGTCATACTGCGGCCAGCGGGCGCGCAGCAGCGGCTCGGTTTCGCCCATCTGCGACCACAGCTCGGCGGACAAGTACGGCGCGAAAGCCTGCAGCATCAGCACCAGCGTGCGCGTAATGCTGTACAGCACAGGCGCTGCCACTTCATTCCGCGCAATAGCCGCTTCTGCGGCCGTCAGCTGGTTGACCAGCTCCATGATGGCAGCGATGCATGTATTGAAATGCCAGCGGCCTTCAAACTCCTGCGTCAGGCGGCGCAGCGTCTGGTGCAGTTTGCGCAGCAACTGCTGCTCCAGCGGAGTATTCGCGGCAGGCAGCGCCTGGCCGCGTCCGGCAATTGCCTGTGGCAGCACCTGTGCGACAAAGCGGAAGACGCGCCCCAGAAAACGGCTGATGCCGGCGACGCCATCCTCCTGCCAGTCCAGATCGCGGTCCGGGGGCGCCGCAAACAAGGCATACATGCGCGTCGCGTCCGCGCCGTAGCGGGCAATCATGTCATCCGGCGAGACGACATTTCCCTTGGACTTCGACATCTTGGCGCCATTGCGGATGACCATGCCCTGCGTAAACAGCCGCTCCACGGGTTCGCTGTTTTTGATCAGGCCAAGGTCGCGCATGACCTTTGTCCAGAAGCGTGAATAGATCAGGTGCAGAATTGCATGTTCTACGCCGCCAATGTACTGGTCGATCGGAAACCAATAGGCGGCCTTCGCCGGATCAAACGGCGCCGCATCGTTCTTCGCATCCGTGTAGCGATAGAAATACCAGGACGAGTCGACGAAGGTATCCATTGTGTCGGTTTCGCGCCGCGCAATGCCGCCACACTTCGGGCAGGTCATCCGGGCAAACTCCGGCACCCGCGCCAGCGGCGAACCACCCTCCTGCGTAATCGCAATGTTCTCTGGCAATAGCACTGGCAATTGATCGTCCGGCACCGGAACGATTCCATCCGTGGCGCAGTAAAGCACCGGAATCGGCGTACCCCAGTAGCGCTGGCGGCTGATCCCCCAGTCCTTCAGCCGATAGGTAGTGGATGCTTTGCCGAATCCGTTCTTTTCCGCAAAGGCGCTCATCGCCGTCTGCGCTTCCTGACAGCCCATCCCGGTAAATTCCCCGGAATTCAGGAGCAGACTATCTTCTCCGGTGTAGGGCAGCAGCGGCTCGGTCTGCTCCCCGGCAGCATCTTTCACCTCGCGCGGCAGAACCACGATCTTCACCGGCAGATCGTATTTTTTCGCAAATTCGTAATCCCGCTCGTCGTGCGCCGGAACCGACATTACAGCGCCCGTCCCGTAGTCCATCAGGACGTAGTTCGCCACCCAGATCGGAATCTCTTCGCCGGTAAACGGATTGACGGCAAAGTGCCCGGTTGCGAATCCGTGCTTTTCAAGATCGTTCAGCACGCCCATTTCGCGGGCCCGGCGCTGCTCCTCAAACAAGCCGCGCACCTTCTGCTCCAGCTCTGCGTCCGACGACGCCAGACGCGTGATCAGCGGATGCTCCGGGGCGAGCTGCAAGGACGTGGCGCCGAAGATTGTATCGATGCGGGTCGTGAAGACTGCAATGGTCCCGGACACCACGGGCGCTTCCAGCATCGTCTCCGTCAGGTTCAGTTTCACCGGGGAATGCCGCGGGCCGCGCTTATCCTTCTCCGTCGCGGCTACCGCAAAATGCACGAGCGCGCCATCGCTGCGGCCGATCCAGTTCCGCTGCATGGTGCGGACCTTCTCCGGCCAGCCCGGCAGCTTCTCCAGATCATCCAGCAGCTCGGCGGCATAATCCGTGATGCGCAGGAACCATTGTTCCAGCTCACGCTGCTGCACGGTCACATCTTCATGGCGCCAGCAGCAGCCGTCGACCACCTGCTCATTCGCCAGCACGGTAGCGCAGGCCGGGCACCAGTTCACCTTGCTGTTTTTGCGGTACGCCAGGCCGCGCTCCAGCAGTCGCAGAAAGAACCATTGGTTCCACCGGTAGTAGTCGGGCAGGCAGGTGGTCACCTCGCGCTGCCAGTCATAGCTGAAGCCAAGACGGTCCATCTGGCGCTTCATGGCGGCAATGTTGGCCAGGGTCCACTCGCGCGGGGGCGTATTGTTTTTGAGCGCAGCATTTTCTGCCGGCAGGCCAAAGGCATCCCAGCCCATGGGGTGCAGCACGTTGTATCCACGCATCCACATGTGGCGCGCCAGCGCATCGCCGATCGCATAATTGCGCACATGGCCCATGTGGAGCTGGCCGGACGGATACGGCAGCATCTCCAGCACGTAATATTTCGCCTTACCGCCCTCGGGCGGCTCCGAGGCATAGAGCTGCTTCTGGGCGCCCCATTCCGCCTGCCACCGCGGCTCAATTTCAGCGGGGTTATAGCGCGGGAGACGGTCGGAGGATTTTGCGGGGCTGGCTGAATTCTCAGTCTGCATACTGCTTAAATTCTAACTGTCCGGCGGGCAACAGCCCCCAGAGCCGGCAGACGGGAGCCGTGCTTCTGGCTTATCTGCGCCTCAGCGGCGCTTACCCGCGCCGTCTGGCTGCGGTTATTCGTTCGCGAATCCATGCCTCCAGTTGCTTCTCGGAGATTTCTCCGGCGGCGGCGCCTTCCATCAGGCGGACGGCCTCTACCGGTTCAAAACGGAGCCGATATCGATTATCCGCGAGGAACAATCGCGCCATCACCCAGCCCACGCGCTTATTGCCATCCATGAACCCATGATTCCGTACGAGTCCATAGGCATAGGCTGCTGCGAGCGCCGCCGCATCCGATTCACTCCCGTAAGCGGCCAGATTTTTCGGCCTCGCCATGGCCGACTCGATCAGACTGCTATCGCGGACGCCGCTCAATCCGCCATGTTCTGCCATTTGGCGATCATGGATGGCATACAGAACCTCGAGGCCGATCCAGCGCCATCGCTTCATTTGGCCAGCGCGTGAAGGATCTCGCGATCTTCATGCATGATGTCTTCCGCCAATTTCATCTGGCGCTCGAAGGCAGGATTGTACGGGGTAAGGCGGTAGCCGCCCTCAGGAGCTTCGGTCAAGTAGACGGTGTCGCCCTTTTTGACTTTCAGCCGGGCCATAGCTTCCTTTGTAAGGATGAATCCGGCCGAGGAGCCGACGGTGGTTATCTTGAATGCCAGCACGGCATACTCTCCTATATAACATTTATTATAATCCCTTGGAGCCTAAACGATCAGCGCCCGCAATGCACGGACATTGCCCGCCTCGTCACAGACCTCATCCACCGGCGTCTCTGCGATGAACGCGGCCTGCGCGAAATCAGGCTCCCCCAGCAGGCGGCGAAATGGCTCCAGCCCAATCGTTCCGCGCCCGATATGTTCATGCCGGTCGAGTTTGGACCCGCGTGCCGACTTCGCATCGTTGCAGTGCCAGACGCGAACATTCGCGCAGGCCACGGTCCCCTCGATTTCGCGCAGCGTCTGCAGCCAGCCCTTCTCTGTCAAAATGTCGTACCCCGCGGCGTGCAGGTGACAGGTGTCCAGACAGGCGGCCGCCGGCACATGCGGCCGCAGAATCTCCAGCAGCTCCGCCACCTGTTCCAGAGACCCGCCCAGAGAATGCTCCGCACCGGCGGTATTTTCAATCAGGATTTCAAAGCCTTCGCGCGGGAGCACCAGCTCCGATGCGGCAGCAGCAATCGTCTCCGCGGCCAGTTTCAGGCCCTGCTGCCGTGTCATTCC
This sequence comes from Acidobacteriota bacterium, assembly GCA_021846065.1. The sequence continues at coordinate 4,313 of JAJZCP010000049.1, read as the reverse complement.
CCGATAGGAGCCGGGATGGAGGACGAGATATTCCGCGCCCAGGGCGAGCGCCCGCTCGATCTCTCCACGAAACGCGGCCACGGATTTCTCCACCACCTCCGCCGACTGGCTGCAGACGTTGATCAGATAGCTGGCGTGGATGGCCAGCGGCCCGACGCCATGCCGTTGCCGCGCCGCGCGCACGTTCTCGCTGACGGCTGGCGCGATCGTCGAAGCGCGCCACATCCGCGGACTGGAGGAGAAGATCTGGAGCGTGTCGGCAGAAATCTCCGCAGCACGGGCGATGGCGCGATCCACGCTGCCGGCCGTCGAAACGTGTACTCCAATGCGGCGATGCGCCTTTTTTGCGTGTGCCGGTGGTTTGACGCCTGCTGCTGGTTGGTTATGGACCATGCTGCCCAGAATACGGGATGATGCCCGCCCCTGGAACAGCAACGGCCGGCGCAGGGCCGGCCGTACCGCAACAACACAGAGATGCTGCTACTTTTTTTCCGGAGCCGGCGTCTCGGACAGGAACTTCTCGATGCGCGCAATCTCCTCCGGCTTCAGCCGGAAGGTTGCGGCGCCGATCACGCCTTCCACCTGCTTTGCGCTGCGGCCACCGACGATGGCAGCGGTCACTGCCGGCAAACGCAACGTCCAGGCAATGGCTACTTCACCCGGTGAGCGGCCATGGGGCTTGCCGATCTCGCGCAACAACTCCACCAACTCCAGATTGCGCGTGATCTGCGGCTCCTGAAAGCGGGCATTCTTGCGGCGCCAATCGTCGGCCGGCATTTTCGCGATGCGTTCGCGCGTCATGGCGCCGGTCAACAAGCCGGAGACCATGGGCGAATAGTTGATGACGCCGATGTTGTGCTTCTCACAGTAGGGCAGAATCTCGGCTTCTACCTTGCGGTTCAGCATGGAGTAGGGCGGCTGCAGCGATGTGATGGGCGCAACCTTCGCGATGCGTTCCATCTGCGCCACGGAGAAGTTTGAGACGCCCACCCAGCGGGCCTTCCCTTCCTTCTTCAACTGCTCCATCGTCTCCCAGCCCTCTTCAATATCGGACTCCGGATCGGGCCAGTGAATCTGGTAGAGATCGACCGCATCCATCTTCAGGCGGCGCAAACTGTCTTCGAGTTCGCGGCGGATGGAATCCTTCTTCAGGCTGTGGCCAATCTTCTTGTTCTTGCCGGGCTCGTCCTTGTCCCACACCATGGAACATTTGGTGAAGACGTAGGGCTTTTTGTCGCGCGATTCGAGGGCTTTGGCTACCACTTCTTCCGAGTGTCCCAGCCCATAAACTGCCGCAGTATCAATCCAGTTGATGCCCAGATCGAGCGCCCGGTGAATCGCTTCGATCGAGTCCTTATCGTCCTGCGCGCCCCAGGAAAACTCCCAGTCGCCGCCGCCAATTGCCCAGGCTCCAAAACCGATTGCCGTAATATGCAGATCGGAGTTCCCAAGCTGCCGTGTGCCGAGTGCTGCGTGTTGTGCTGTCTCCATGCCGGTTTGGATGCCGCCCGGTCCGTTCCCGACGCAATTGATGGCATTGAAAAAATATGCCGGCCCTCAAGATTTTTTTGCGGGCACCATAACATTTGCACACATCTCGCGTCGATATTGGCGGAGTGGGTCAATAATTTGATCCAGAGGTATCGTTATGCTGGCCCTTCGCCAATTTTCCCCAACCGCGGCCGCCGCGTCCGGAGCGGCTCTGCTTCTGCTGGCAGCCCTGGGCGGCTGCGGCGGCGGCCTCTACCGGCCACCCACGCCACCTGCTGACACGATTACATTCCCCACGGCCTCTACCCAGGGATGGCTGCAGCAGTATGGCGCTCCGAACCAGCCGGCCAGTTCCTTCCAGCAGGCGGGCGATACGGCTGCGGGGATTGCCACGGATGCCGCAGGCAACGTGTTTGTGCTGGATCAGACCACAGGCTCCTTTACCACCGCGCCCAGCCAATACACGCCGCAGATCGCGGTGACAAAATTCGACAGCAGCGGGCATGTCCTGTGGACGCAGCAGTTCGGTACGGGTTCCGGGGACTTCCCGGCGGCGATTGCCATCGACCCCACCGGAAACATTCTGGTGGGCGCCGTCACCTATGGCGCATTCCCCGGCAATACCAACCCTAACCGGGCGCTGCAGGGGGCGGTGCTTAAGCTGAATAGTTCCGGCTCTCTGGTTTGGGCGCAGCAGTTCAGCTATACCCTCCCCACCTTGGTGAACGGCATCGCCACCGATCCGCAGGGAAATGTCCTGGTCGGCGGCGAAATTGAACCCAACAACGGTTTCGGCTATACCAACGGCTGGCAGAACACGGAAGGCAACAGCTTTTATAGTGAAGGCGGCTTTGTGCGCAAGCTGGCTGCCGCCGACGGCTCCCTGCTGTGGAACGTGACCAACACCGGCTATACGGGCAATTATGAAGTGAATGCGCTGGCGACCGATGCGAACGGCGACGTGCTGGCAACGGGATTCTTTCCACCGGCGACAGGCAATAACGGCAGTACCGTATTTCTGGTGGAAAAGCTGAGTGGCGCCAGCGGCCAGCTGGTGTGGCAGCAGCTTTCCGCCCAGGTCGCTTACTACAATTCGCATCCCGCGGTGGCGTTCTACTCCGTGGCCGCAGATGCCCAGGGCGATGCCCTGCTGGGTGGCGATGACGCCAGCTCCGGCTACGCCCGGTGCGCGGTTTTCAAGATACCGGCCAGCGGGGCAAGCGCCCTGTGGCAGCAGGAATTTGGAGCCGCACAAGGCTGCGCCGCCGGCGGAGTTGCGGTGGACGCTGCCGGCAATGCCGCGCTCACAGGCGGGATGGTGTCTCCCTTCTTCGCCGCGCAAAACCCGGCCAAGACTGACGACATCTTCGTCGCAAAGCTGGATGGCAGTGGCAATGCCGTCTGGCTGCAGCAATTCGGCACCGGGCGTGATGGCGGCGGAACCGCAACCTACACGCCGGTATACGCGGCCACGGACAACCAGAACCGCATCGACATTGCGGGCACGACCAGCGGGGCATTTCCTAACTTTACAAACGCCAAGAACCTGAATCAGATCTTTGTTACGCAGTTTGGTCCGTAGCGGCGGCAATCAGCGTGGAACGCAAAAGGGCTGCCCGCTAGGCAGCCCTTCGAACTTGCAGCGGTACGCGGCGTTCTAACCCGCCTTTTCCAGCAGGCTGACCGAAAGATCGCGTTTATCCACCATATCGGCGGTAATCTCGATCTCTTTTACCTTTTTGTTGTTGGGCAGGTGATACATCAGATCGAGCATCAGCTCTTCCAGGATCATCCGCAGGCCGCGAGCACCTACCTTGCGGGCCAGCGCCTCGCGCGCAATCGCGCTTACGGCGTCATCCCGGAAGGCCAGCCGCACGTTTTCATACTCGAACATGCGCTGATACTGCTTCATGATGGCGTTGCGCGGCTTGACGAGGATTTCTACCAGCGCCGCCTCATCCAGTTCATCCAGCACGCCGATCACCGGCAGACGGCCGACAAACTCCGGAATCAGGCCAAACTTGATCAGATCCTGCGGCTCCGCCTGGCGCAGCAGCTCGGCATCCCGACCCGGTACGATACCCGCTACCAGTGGACCGGCGGCCTGGTCGCTGATCGCCTTGAAGCCCAGCGCCTTCTTGCCTACGCGGCGGCCAATGACGCGCTCGAGGCCGACAAACGCCCCGCCGCAGATGAACAGGATGTTGGTCGTATCGACGGGAGTGAATTCCTGATGTGGGTGCTTGCGGCCGCCCTGCGGCGGAACGTTGGCAACCGTGCCTTCCAGAATCTTCAGGAGCGCCTGCTGCACGCCTTCGCCGGAAACATCGCGCGTAATGGACGGGTTCTCGTCCTTGCGTCCAATCTTGTCAATTTCGTCAATGTAAATGATGCCGGTCTGCGCGCGCGCCACATCCCCATCCGCCGCCTGCAGCAGCTTCAGGATGATGTTTTCGACGTCCTCACCCACGTACCCGGCTTCGGTCAGTGTGGTGGCATCGACGATCGCGAACGGCACATCGAGCATCCGGGCCAGTGTCTGCGCCATTAAGGTTTTGCCGCTGCCCGTTGGCCCGATCAGCAGGATGTTCGATTTCGTCAGCTCAACATCACTCGTCCGGGCGCGATTCATCTGGATGCGCTTGTAGTGGTTATAGACAGCGACGGCGAGCTTTTTCTTGGTCGTCTCCTGGCCGATGACATACTCGTCCATGAAGGCCTTGACCTCATGCGGCTTGGGCAGATGCGCCGGCGCGGCGCTGGGCCGGGCTTCAATCTTGTCGTCTTCCAGAATGGAGTTGCAGACTGCGACGCATTCATCG